>NZ_CEWCAA010000024.1:0-31862 GCF_982429025.1 Enorma sp. | reverse complement strand
TCCCAGTGAAACACTCGAGATTTCGGGCATCCCGAGGAGCACCGGCGGCGACGGCCTGCGGGAGAACCCAGCCGGGCGTGAACGACACCGTGCGGAACGGGTGGCGGAGCGGGTACAATACAGGCACGAGCGCGCATGGCACGCGTTCGATGCACGGAGGAGACGCCATGGCGATTTATGTGATGTCGGACATTCACGGACATGTCCGTGCCCTCGAAGAGGTGCTCGATCTTGCGTCCCCGGGCGATGACGACGAGGTCTATGTCCTTGGCGACATGGTCGATCGCGGGCCCGCGCCCGTCGATGTGATTCGCCGCGTGCGGTCGCTTCCGAACGTCCACGTTCTCATGGGAAATCACGAGAACATGCTCCTCGACGTGCTTCTCGATACGGGGGAGATGGATGGCTTCACCTGGGCGCTCAACGGCGGGTTCGCTACGGCGACCGGCCTTGACGTGCTCGATCGCGATGAATACGCCGAGCTCATCGATTGGATGCGCGGGTTGCCGCTGTTCGCCGTGGCAGAGACCGAGAGCCGTCGCTACATCCTCACGCATGCGGGCATCGACGCGATGGAGGCGCGCGGGTACCTGGCGACGGCGGGAGTAGACACGAGCGAAGGGCGCGGTGCGGCGGAGGCCACTGAAGAGCAGCTGCTCGATATGATGTCGCGCCAGCTGCCGGAAACCCTGCTGTGGACGCGCGAGGAGTTTTGGGGCCAACCGACCGGATTCGTGGGCAAGGATGGCACCGGTCCCGTCGTGGTGGTGGGCCATACTCCGTCGATCGTGCTTTCGCGCTACGCGGACCGCATGGCAAACGAAGGCGTTAACGAGGATGGCCGCGGCATCGTGGTCCCCGTGGGGGCATGCGATGCGACGGGCGGCGTTGCCGATCGCATCGATATCGATTGCTCCGCGGCGGCGGGCGCACCGAGGGGGCGCGTGGGGCTCGTGCGCCTCGATGACGGAGCCGTTTGGTACGGCACCATCAAGGACGGCGAGTAGTGAGACAGTTTCACCCGGCACAACTGTCTCACTCCGCATGAGACAGTTGTGAGACAGTTGTGCCGGGTGAAACTGTCTCGTTTGCGCGCGTCCGGCCGCTATGACGAGAACGGGTTCCGCTCCTTGCGGATGGCGCGGCGAATGTTGAGGTATTCCAGAATGAGCAGCACGAGCAGGAAGGCCATCGACGCCAGATAGCTCACCACGGCGCCCGTGAGCCCGATGAGGTTCACGAGCACGAGCGAGAGCGCCGTGACCGCCACGAACGCGAGCAGGTAGAGGCGCATCACGGAGCCTTGGCGACGAAGCACCGTCACGATGGCGTACAGGAAGTCAATCGCCGCGATGACGCCGCCCGCGATGACCATGAGGTAGCAGAGGAAGCGGAACTGCTCGAAGTCAACACCGTACATGAAGCTCGTGAACGGTATGCCGACCGTCGCCATGAGGATGCCCACCGCTGCGGTCACGCCAACGATAACGGCCACCATCGCGAGGATGATGAGGTCGAACCGGCGGCGCTTGCGCGGGTTGGACCAGATGTTGGCCAAGCGTACGAGCTGGGGCTTATAGATGAAGCCGATGATGATCTGGATGCTTTGCGACGGGAAGTACAGCGCATTGAAGTAAATCTGGTTCTCGTAGGGGAGCGACCCCTCCATCACGAGCTTCGGCATGGTCTCGATGAGGTTGAAGAGGAAGAGCGCCGCAAAGAGCGGGAAGCACTGGCGGAAGAGATCGATGACCTCCTCCATGCGCCAGCGGCGTGACTTCTCGGTCTCGAGCAGCGCGAGCGGAATCGTGACGAGCACGAGCGATGCCACCGCGGCGATGCCCATGGCGACGGATGCCACGGCGATGTTGTGCGTCACGAGCAGGAAGAGCGTGAAGATGAGAAACACCGCGCCCGATCGGAGCGTCTGCGAGATGCCGGCGAGGTAGAGCTTGTCTGCCTGCTGCAGCCGCCCCTCGTAAACGTCGGCGATGCCGTCGACGAGCTTGAAGAGGTGCACGCCGGCGCAGATGGTTGCCATGTAGGGCTGGTAGTCGCGCACGGTGCAGTAGAGGATGCCGAGCACGAGCGCGGCCGCGGCGGAGCTCCAGCGGTTGATCTGGTACGAGGTGAAGGCGTGCGTCTCGTCGATGTCCGAAACCTGGAAGTTGCGCACGCCGTAGTTGGCGGCGTACATGAGCAGCATGCCCGTGGAGAACGCGAGCGAGAACATACCCGCCTGCTCGGTGCCGGCGAGCTGGGTGGCGATGATCGAGAGGATGGGAAGCGACATGCCCCATACGGTGGTTCCGATGGTGTTCCACACGTAGTCGCGCGAGGCGCTGTGCGATTCGTATTCCTCTTCCTGCTCGCTGAGGGAGCCCTTGTACACCGACTGGAGCAGGCGCGTCCACCATTGGTTGACAAGACGGGCGAGGTAGGGCTGGCGGCGGCGCCGCGCGGCGAGGTGGCCCGCGTTGGCGCGCGCGGCGCGGGAGGGGCTCGCGGCCGGCGTGCCGCGACGCTCGGCGAGCTTAAGGCGGAGGGTATCGAGGGGATTCAAGGACACGGTGTTCCTCTTCATCGGGGTCATGACCGTTCACGGTGTCGTGGTGCGACAACGCGTGAACGTCAATTATAATCAGTTACCAGTGTAGTTGAGCGATGTACACAGTTGTTACGGACGGCGCGGCTACTTGATCGCTCGGAGTGCGCGCCAAGGGCTAGAAAGGTACTGCGAATGATCGAGACGATACTGCTGGAAAACGGAATCAACTGCGATTTCGATCGCGTCCATGTGGACTGGAGCCCCGCGAAGCTCATCGAGCACTCCGTGTCGCACCATGAGGCATACCTTACCTCGACCGGTTCGCTCTCCGTGTCGACGGGTGCCTTTACCGGCCGCAGCCCCGAGAACCGTTACATCGTCGACGCCGGTGAGGCCGACGAGCAGGTGAATTGGAACAGCAAGACCAACAAGCCCATCGACGAGTCCACCTATAAGCGCGTTCGCAAAAACGTGGTGCGCTACATGTCGCAGCGCCGCCACCTGTTCGTGATCCGCGGCTATGCCGGCGCCGACCGCCAGTACGCGCGCAAGGTCATGGTCGTATGCGAGCGCGCGCACCAGGCGCTCTTCATCCAGAACATGCTCGTCCGTCCCAGCAAGGATGAGCTCGAGGTCTTCGGCCGTCCGGACATCATGGTGCTCGCGGCGCCCACGTACGTGTGCTCCCGCGACCGCGATGGCGTCGAGCCCGCTGCGGTGATGCTCGATATGAACGGGAAGCAGATCGTCGTCGCCGGTACCGGCTACTGCGGCGAGATCAAGAAGGCCGTCTTCACGATGATGAACTACCTCCTGCCCATCGAGGACGGCGTGCTCCCCATGCATTGCTCTGCCAACGTCGATCCCGACACCGGCAAGACCTGCATCCTGTTCGGCCTCTCGGGTACCGGCAAGACCACGCTCTCGGCCGACCCGGCGCGCCTCTTGATCGGCGACGACGAGCACGGCTGGAGCCCCCGCGGCGTCTTCAACATCGAGGGCGGCTGCTACGCCAAGACCATCGACCTCACGCGCGAGCGCGAGCCAGATATCTTCGACGCCATTCGCTTCGGTAGCGTGTCCGAGAACGTCAAGCTCGACCGTAAGAGCCGCGCGCCCATCTACTCCGATAGCTCCATCACCGAGAACGGTCGCGCCGCCTACCCGCTCACGCACATCGAGCGCGTGGTGGAGTCCGGGACGGGCGAGGTGCCGAGCGTCGTGCTCTTCCTCACGGCCGATGCCTACGGCGTGCTGCCGCCCATCTCGCGCTTGAGCCGCGAACAGGCGATGTTCCACTTCCTTACGGGCTACACCGCCAAGGTTGCGGGAACGGAGCTCGGCGTCAAGGAGCCTCAGCCTACGTTCTCCGCGCTTTTTGGCGAGCCGTTCATGCCGCTCGACCACATGGTCTACGCCTATTTGCTGGGCGAGAAGATCACGCAGAACGATACGCGCGTCTACTTGGTGAACACCGGCTGGACGGGCGGCCCGTACGGCGTCGGTCACCGCATCGCGCTCTACCATACCCGCGCGCTCGTCAAGGCTGCTCAGGACGGCTCGCTGGACATCGCTGGCTACAAGCACAACGACGTGTTCGACGTCGAGGTGCCCAACGAGTGCCCGGGCGTGCCCCGCGAGCTGCTCGATCCGCGCGGCACCTGGGACGACCCCGCTGCCTACGATAGGGCCGCGGCCGATCTCGCGTCCAAGTTCAAGGAGAACTTCGAGAAGCGCTATCCGGGCGTCGACCTTAAGAGCATGACGCGCGTCCGCTAGCGAGTTGACGCCGCGCGGCGCCCTGGCGGGCATGCAAAATCAGGACAGAGGGAATTTTGCAAAGGCAGTCTGTCTCGCCAGGGCGTCGTTCGCTGAAGCTGGCTCAATCCGCGATGATGATGCAGAGCCGGTGACTTACATCACTTCTATCAGGTCTGTTGCGGTATCATGGTCGCGACATACCGCCCCATCCCCGGATGGGGCATCGCGAGCGCGTGCGTGCCGACACTGTAGGGCAAAGAAGGTGGTCGGCGGGTGCGCGTTCGTTCGTTTTGGGTGCCTGATGGCGTTCAGGCCGAAGGGCGCCTTGCGAAAGGAGCGACATACATGAAGAGATTTGTTGTCGAGGATTCGTTTTGGGAGCTCTTTCCCCAGGCAGTGATCGGCATCGCTGTCGCGGAGGGCATGAAGCCCGCGGCTAATGTTCCCACCGACGATGCCGCAGAGATCGAACGCCTGCTCGACCGAGCCAACGTGCAGGCCGAGCGCTTCATCACGAGCGATGTTATCTCAGAGAATGAGCCGGTGCGTGCGTGGCGCGAGGCCTACCGGGCCTTCAAGACGAAGAAGGGCGCGCGCTGCTCCATCGAGAACCTGCTCAAGCGCGTGCTTAAGGGCAATCCGGTGGGAAGCATCACGCCCTCGGTGGATATCTACAACGCCATCTCGCTCAAATATGCGTTGCCTGTGGGCGGGGAGGACATCGATGCCTTTGAAGGCGATCTGCGCCTGGGCGTGACGGAGGGCGGCGACCCGTTCCTGCCGCTCGGGGCAAACGAGCACGACGACCCGACGCTTCCCGGAGAGGTGTGCTACCGCGATGACGCGGGAGCCGTGTGTCGTTGCTGGAACTGGCGCGATGGCGTCCGTACGGCGCTTACCGATGAATCAAGCAATGCGTTCCTTATCATCGAGTGTGTTGAGCCTGAGCGCGCTGACGACTGCCAGGCGGCCGTCGACGAGCTCGCTCAGCTCGTGGAGCGCTACTTGGGTGCCACGATTCGCGTGAAGGCCCTCGTGACCGCGGAAAACCCGGAGGTCGTCATCGCCGATTAGTAGCATTTGAGACAGTTGTGCCTGGCACAACTGTCTCAGAGACAATCGTGCCTGGCACAACTGTCTCATCTGAGGGGCGGGGGAGGAGGTCCGTATGGAGCGCGAGGGATTCTTCGAGCGCGTGTACGACATGGTGGAGCAGATTCCCGAGGGGATGGTTGCCACGTATGGACAGATCGCCCGCCTGGTGGGCGAGCCCCGCAAGGCCCGCTACGTGGGCTTTGCGCTCCATAGCAATCCGCGCCCCGGCGAGGTGCCGTGCCATCGCGTGGTGTTCGCCGATGGAAGCATCTGCGAAGGGTTCGCATTCGGCGGTCCTGAAGCTCAACGAAGGCTTCTTGAGGACGAGGGAGTCGCCTTCAAAGACGAGACGCATGTCGATATGAGGCTGTGCCGCTGGCCTGCGGGCACGGCGTGACAAAGAGGGGGAGCCATGGCGAACGTACCGTTTTGCACCTGCACCGACCATACATGCCCGAATAACCCGTGCAACCATAATTCTGGCTGCACGCCGTGCATTGCGAAATGCCTGAAGCAGCATGAGATCCCGACCTGCTTCTTCAAGGACATCTCGACCGATTTGCTGCCCGGCGATGAGCAGGATTGGACCTACAAGGGCTTTGCCGAGCACGCGCTGAAGCATCTGAGTGCCTAAAGCTGGACGTCTGGTTGGCAGGTCGCTTTTTCGACGTGCCGTCAAGCCGGGCTGAAGTGCCGAATGGCGTCGCAATTTAGACGCTTTGCGTTCCAAAACGGCAAATACACGGACCCCAATTCGTCAATGCGGTTTGGCGCATGTGCGCATCGCTTCGGCAAACGAAAGGTAAGCTCTGGCTAACTTATGAAAGACCTGTGAAGGTGCCCTAGGAATCTGGACGGCACCCACATAGTTTACTAAAGTTAACTCAACGACCGAGAGGTAAAGGCGATGAGAAAACCTCTCGCGGCGTGTTCGATCGCATCCTCCCCTCTGTGCGATTGGTGTACTTCAGGAAGAGGCCCCTGCGTCCACGTGGGATGCAGGGGCCTCTTCCTGTGCGCGCAATCTGCCGAGCGTTTTGCTCCGCCGGCGGACGAGGTGGGTTCTGTTACCGATGCTCCGGCTCGATGATGCGCGTGACGAGCTCGGCTAGGGCGCCGTCCTCGGCGCGGGTATCCAGTACGACGTCGCAGAAGGGGCGGGCGTCATCGGAGACGTTCGCAACGCCAACGCCAAGGCCCGCGCGCTTTAGCATGTCGAGGTCGTTCGCGGCGTCTCCAAAGCCAATCGTTTCGGAGATGTCGATGCCCAAGAGCTCGGCTAGGTGCGCAAGGCCCGTGCCTTTGTTCACGCCGGCGGGGACAAATTCGACATAGCGATTCGATGAGTATGTGATAGCGACGTTGCCGGGATCGAGGGTGGGCGCAAGCTCCTCGCCTATCTGACGGCAGCGATCGAAATCGATATCCATGAAGATAATCTTCATGAGCTCCTCATCGCCGATGAAATCATCGAGGCTGCTTACCGAATCGTCGAGCTCGATGCATCCTGGAAAGCCCTTCAGATACTCCTGCTCTTCCGGTGGGAGGAACTGCACATAGGTCTCTCCGCTCGTGGTATAGAGGTGCAGCGCTTGGCGATGCTCGACGCCCCATGCGTAGAGGCGCTCGATCGAGGCACGGTCCCCGGTGGTAGCGAGCAACGGATCGGGATCGCCGTAGCGGTTGATGAAGCCGCCGTTGTACGAGATGATATAGGACCCTTCCATGAGCGACTGATCGACATCGGCGAAGTTGTCCATGATAGATTGATAGGGTCTGCCGGAGCTCGGCACAAAGAGCACACCGAGCTCGCGCAGGCGGCGGAGCGCCTCGACGTTCGCCGCGGGAATGCTGTGGGTGCCGTCGAGAAAGGTCTCGTCCATATCGCTTGCGATCAGCTTGTACATCGGCGCTCCTTTAGGTCCAGAGACGATTTGGGAATGGGACTCCCTGTTATAGGTTACCAGCATGAAAGGGGCTTTAGGTCCAGTTCACGACAGCGAGCGCGCCCCAGGCGGGGAAGGTTGCCGTGAACGAGGAGGACGTAGACCTAGGGGTCGCGCCCGACGAGTGAGCGGCAAGATTCCCCGCCTGGGGCGCGCGCAGCGTCAACTAGCTAGTACACCATTCCCATCGCCTCGCGGACCTCGGCGAGGGTTGCTTCGGCAATCTCGTTCGCGCGGCGGTTGCCCTCGTGGAGCACGTCCTTCACGTAGTCGAGATCCTGCTCAAAGGCGTGACGGCGCTCGCGGATAGGTTCGAAGTAGCCGTTTACAGCTTCGGTTACATACTTCTTGAGCTGGCCAGACCCGCCCATGCCAATTTCTTCGGCAATCTCCTCCGGCGCGCGGCCCGTGCAGATGGCGGCGGTCGAAAGCAGGCCGCTCACGCCCGGGCGCCCCTCGGGATCGAAGGTGATCATGCGCTCGGAATCGGTCTGGCTCTTCTTGATGCGCTTCGCCGTTTCCTCCGCGGTCATGGAGATGGAGATGGCGTTGCCGTAACTCTTGCTCATCTTGCGGCCGTCGAGGCCCGGCAGGAGCGGCGTATCGGAAAGCAACGCATCGACCTCGGGGAATACCTTGCCGTAACGGTTGTTGAACTTGCGCGCGATGAGGCGGGTGAGCTCGATATGCGGCAGCTGGTCGCGCCCCACAGGCACCACGTTGCCCTTGCAGAAGAGGATGTCGCACGCCTGGTGCACCGGATAGGTGAGGAGGAGCCCGGTGAGCTCGTGGCCCGAGGCCTCCATCTCGGCCTTCACGGTGGGGTTGCGCTGCAGCTCCGCCTCGCTCACCAGCGAGAGGAAGGGCAGCATGAGCTGGTTGGCCGCCGGCACCGCGGAATGCGTGTAGATCATGGTCTTTTTCGGATCGATGCCGCAGGCCAGGTAGTCCATGACCATGTTGTAGACGTTGTCTTGGATGTGCTCGGTGGTGTCGCGATCGGTGATGACCTGGTAGTCAGCTATGAGCACGCTGGTCTTAACGCCCATGTCCTGCAGCTCGACGCGCCCCTTGAGCGTGCCGAAGTAATGGCCCAGATGCAGGCGGCCCGTGGGGCGGTCGCCTGTGAGCATCGTGTACTTCTCGGGGTGGAGCGGAAGGTCGGCGCGAATCTCGTCACTGCGCTTGCAGGCGGTCTCGTAGCTGCGTTCGTTGGGCATGGTCGACTCCGTTCGTTCATCTTCGTTCCGGCACATTGCGTCTTTGCGAGGTAGGCGAACGCGCTCAGGAAGAGGCTTTACTTTTTAGCGGCATCATTATCGCGCAGATGGCTCTGAAGGCGCTCGAGTTCTTCGCGGCGCTCCTCGCGGCGGCGCTCGTGCTCGCGTTCCTCGGCAAGCTTCGCTTCGGTGAAGGCCGGGTCGTCGGGGGTGACGATCTCGTCCTCATGGGTTTTGGGGTTGTAGTGGTGGCGCAGCACCGGCTCGAAAAGATGGAGGCGCAGCGCGAAGGCAGCCGAGCAGACGAGCAGCACGATGAAGATGACGATGCGCAGCTCGATGCGAACCTGGTTGATGATGGACGCACCGATCGAGAGCATGATGGACCATGCGTAGATGAGAAGCACCGCCTGCCGTTGGTCGAAGCCCTCTTGAATGAGACGGTGCTGGATGTGGCCCTTGTCGGCTTGTCCGATGCTCACGTGCGCGCGCTTGCGCCGTACGATGGCGGCGAGGGTGTCGATGATGGGTACCCCGGCCACGATGAGCGGGATGAGCAGCGATGTGAGCGCAGCGGTCCTGCTCACCGAGAGCAGCGACACCGTACCGAGCGCAAAGCCCAGGGTGAGGGCGCCCGAATCTCCGAGAAAGATGCTCGCCGGGTGGAAGTTGAAGCGCAGGAAGGCAAGGCAGGAGCCGAAGAGCGCGATCGAGAGCGCAGCAGCATCGGTGCGTCCGGCCAAGATGGAGAAACTGAACATCGTGATGCTTGCGATTGCCGAGATGCCCGTGGCGAGCCCGTCGAGGCCATCGATGAGGTTGATGATGTTCGCGAACGCCACGAGGTAGATGATCGTGATGGGGTAGGAGAGCCAACCGAGGTCGATGAAGGCGCCCGCGACGAAGGGGTTGACGATGCTTCCGATGAGGAGCCCGCCCGCGGCGGCGACGCCTGCAGCGACGATTTGGCCTGCTAGTTTAGCGTACGGCTTGAGGGTTACGATGTCGTCCACGACGCCGGTGATAAAGATGATGCAAAAGGCCGCGGCGAGCAGGTAGTAGTTCACGGGCATGCTCGGGTGCGAGACGAGCGCAGAGGGCCAGCCCCAGCACCATGTACCGATAACCTGCAGGATGAGAGCAACGACGAGGCCGAAGAACACGGCGACGCCGCCCATGCGCGGTGTGGGAGTCTTGTTGATGCGGCGTTTGGAGGGGTAGTCGACGGCGTCGACCCGGATTGCGAGCCGCTTGGCCAGCGGCACGAGGGCGTAGGTGGTTGCACATGCGGCGCCCGCAATGCAGATGTAGGGGAAGAACGAATCCATGAGGGCGCTACCACCAAGACGTGTCCGATAACCATCGCCCGCATCGTGCGGGCATAACGCGATACATCATACCGGAAAGGCGGAAGTGGGGCGCCAGTCGCGGCGATTCCTCACCGTCACAGCAGATACGTGACCGAGGTGCGGGGGATGCCGTCGGGCGTGCAGGGGATGCCGTTTGGTGTGCGCGGGGTGTTGGCGGCGCGGTCTGGTGGCAGGGTGAGCAGACGGCCACACGGCGGCTGTGCCCCGCAAGCGGGCGATAGGTATTCACAATTTGAGATGAGATGATGAAATACAGGTTTTGACCTGCAAAAATAGCGGTATGCGACGACGCACGTTACCATGCCCATCATCTAACACGAAGGGAGATAAGTCAAGACTGGTAATCGGTATTCGGCACGATATGATGATGGTGTTCCGCACCCCGTGGAGCAACTGGGTGAACCGTCACGTTTTTTCAGGGAGCCCACACAGTCGTACTCAGTACAGGCATCCTTCGTTGTTAAGGAAGCTGGAACGGGCGATGAGGGCACCCACCTTGTAGAGGTGGGTTCATTTACGCATAAACGGGGTGCGGTCCTTTTGTGCCGGCTTGCGATGGCCGGGCTTTCTTCGCGGCTCTCTATCAACAGAATCAGTCGATCGCCGCTTGGGGTTTTGTCCTCTACTCATCGAAACGGTTGATCGCCGCGTGGGGTTTGTCCTATAAGCCCGATCTGGGCAAGATCGTGGCCTATCAGATCTACATCAAGAGCTTTTGCGATAGCGATGGCGATGGCATCGGCGACCTGCCGGGCATCACCTCGAAGCTCGACTACCTGGCCTCGCTGGGAATCGACTATGTGTGGATCACGCCGTTCTTCCCCTCCCCGCAGCGCGACAACGGCTATGACGTCTCGGATTACTGCGCAGTAGATTCGGTCTACGGAACGATGGGCGATTTCGACGAGCTTGTGAGCGAGGCCCGAGCGCGAGGCCTCGGCATCATGCGCGACATGGTGCTCTGCCATACCTCCGTGGAGCACGCCTGGTTCCAGCGGGCGCTTGCCGGCGATGAGCGCTACCAGCGCTTCTGATGGTGGCAGGCGACGGCAGGTGGGGGCGGTGCCGGCGGGAACGGCGGAACGGGGCGGCGTGCTTGTTTGCGGCGTGCGGTGTCCACGGCCGTGAGGCCGGTGCCGTCGCGCATGCGATGGTTGCCGCCGGGGTTGTTGCGGCCTCGTTGCGGCCGCCGCTGGCGCTCGAGCTGGTCATCGCCGCCGCGTAAAGAGGCTTCATCGTTCGATGGGCCACGCTCCCGCGGGAGAGATCCAAATTGTCTGTTGACACTCGCCCACGGCTTGGTAGAATATCTTTCTGCTTGGGGACGTAGCTCAGTTGGGAGAGCGCTGCCGTCGCATGGCAGAGGCCGAGGGTTCGACTCCCTTCGTCTCCACCCGAGCAATTTAATCGAGCCCGTAGGAGTGCCTGCGGGTTCGTTTGTTTTAATCGTTTTTGCATCCTGCCTCGGATGGCGCGGCGGGGCGCGGGGCGGGGGCGCCATGGACATCGTTGCTGCAACGGAGCACGACCTTCCGGCTGTCGAGCGGCTCTACCGGGGTGTCGCCGACGAGATGAACGGTGCTCCCCACGACGTCTGGTGGGACTTCGGCGTGCATCCGACCCACGAGGGGCTGCTCGAAGCGGCTCACTCGGGCAATCTGTTCGTTGCCATTGCGCAGGCTCCAGAAGGACGGCATTTTGACGATGGGCCCGAGTGCGAAGCGGGCAGGCCGGTCGCAGGCCTCGGCTGCAGGCCGTCGGTGCTTGGCGCGTTTGTGCTCGATGCTCGGCAAGGGACCGATTACAGCCTCGCGTCCTGGCTCGTTGACGCCCCCTCTGGCCGCGTGGCCGTCATTCACCTGCTCGCCGTGGCGCCAGGGGCCCGCGGGCGCGGCGTCGGCCGGGCCCTGTTGCGCGCTGCCGTTAGGGAGGCGCGCTCGCGCGGTGCATGGTCTCTCCGCCTCGACGTATTCGACAACAACGCCCCTGCGATTTCGGCATATCGCCGTGCGGGATTTGCCGATCTTGGCATCTTCGATATTGAGGTCGGGGGCGGATTGCGGCACCCCTCGCATCTCATGGAGCTCGACCTGCGCGAGACAGATGAGAAGCGATGACGCGCTCTCTATTGCTTCCCTCAACCCTTAGCGCGTGCGAACTCTGCCCGCGCAGGTGCCGTGCAGATCGAGCGGCGGGCGAGCGTGGCGTTTGCGGGGCAACCGACACGCTGCGGCTTGCCCGCGCGGCGCTGCATTTTTGGGAGGAGCCGCCCATCTCGGGCGAGGCGGGTTCGGGCACCGTGTTCTTCAGCGGATGTCCGCTCAAATGCGTCTATTGCCAGAATCACGAGATTTCGACGGGAAACTTCGGCATCGATGTTTCGCCCGAGCGACTCGCCCAGATCATGCTGGAACTCCAGGATCAGGGCGCCCTCAATATCAACCTCGTGACCGCGACTCATTATGCGCACCTGCTGCCGGAGGCAATCGCTGCCGCCCGTGCGCGGGGGCTCGCTATCCCCATCGTCTACAACACGAGCGGGTACGAGCGCGTGGAGGCAGTGCGCGAGCTGGACGATCTCGTTGATATCTGGCTCACCGACTTCAAGTATGCCGATGCCGGGCTGGGCCGTGCTCTTTCGCATGTGCCCGACTACCCTTCAGTCGCCCAGAGCGCGCTCATTGAGATGGCGCGGCAGCTTGAGCGCCATGGGGGAGGAGCCGCTCGCGCAGATGGCACCTGGACGCGCGGGATCATCGTGCGCCATCTGGTGCTGCCGGGGCATGCCGAGGATTCTTGCCGTGTGCTCGATTTGATCTGGGACGCGGTTGGCGACGTCCCCATTTCCGTCATGAACCAATACACGCCGAACGCTGCGATGCGCGCGGCGGGAGGCGAGCTCGCCCGCGCGGTTACCCGGGAGGAGTACGAGCGCGTGCTCGATCATGCCGACGACCTCGGGTTCACGCAGATGTTCTGGCAAGAAGGCGGAGCGGTGGACGAGAGCTTCACCCCGCCCTTCGATACCACGGGCGTGCTTGAGCGCGCGGATGCGCGATAGGGTGCCGATTGGGGCCTTTCTGCATTCTCGGATTTGGCTGAATGCAAGTTTTGGGCACTTCGCGGGGCATCTTCAAAGTATACGGAAGACCGGCAATTCATCTACCTGCTATTTCTTTGGCGTATTGTCTTCGTGTATTCAAGGAATCGCTTCTGGAGTGCCCAAAACTTGCACGTTGCCCGGGAATGTCAAATTGAGGACTGTTCCTCATTTGGCGTGACACAGCGGGGTATACTTCAACCCGATGATTGCCCGTGCGGCACGGTGCCGCCTTTTTGAGAGGACCACTCATGGCAGATGGAGATGCTCGTCCGCTTACCGATGAGGAGCGTGCCGAGCTCGAAGCGCTTCGCGCCGAGAAAGCGCATCGCGAAGAGCAGGAGCGCGCACGTCGTGAGCGTGCCGAGCTCGAGGCGCTCCGTGCTGAGCGACGTGAGGTTGAGGAAGCGCCTGCGGCCGAGCCCGCCGCGTCGCCAGCGTCGCGAGCACCGAAGCCCGCTGCCGGCGAGGCCGCCCACGGTGCTCCTGCCGGGTCCACCGGGAAAAAGACCCATGAGCGAACATTCGGCGAGCGCATGGTGCTTTCGGAGGGCGAGGACGATGACGGCATGCCCTCGATGCCGCCTGCCCAGAAGATCACCATCGGCATCTGTCTTGTTGTCGCCTTGTGCGTAGTCGCCTATATCGCCCTAAGTAACCTCGGCATGCTCGGATAGCACATTCTGCCTGCGGCCGAGCCTACGTGGTCCGTGCCGCACCGCGCGATAGGAAAGGAAGCGGATCAACATGGCTTTGACGGACGAATCGCGCCCCACGGACGTAGCGCTCCTCACGGACCTCTACGAGCTCACCATGGCCCAGGGGCTCTGGGAGAGCGGCAAGGTGGACGAGGAGGATTGCTTCACCGCATTCTACCGCGACCATCCCTTTGGGAGCGCGTACGCGGTGATGTGCGGCACCTCCGACCTGCCCGATCTGGTGGAGAACCTTCGCTTCACCGACGAGGACATCGCCTACCTTGGGTCGCTCGAAGCGCCGGCGGGCGGCGCGCTGTTCAAGCCCGGCTTCCTCGACTACCTGCGCAACTTCCGTATGCATGTGGATATCGACGCCGTGCCCGAGGGCGAGCTCGTGTTCCCGCGCGAGCCCATGGTACGCGTGTGCGGCCCGGCGCTCGAGTGCCAGATGCTCGAGACGGCGCTTCTCAACACGGTTGGCTTCCAGACGCTCGTGGCAACAAAGACCGCGCGCGTGGTCCAGGCGGCGAAGGGACGCCCGGTAGCGGAGTTCGGCCTGCGCCGAGCTCAGGGACCCGATGGCGGCATGGCCGTGGCCCGCGCGAGCTACGTGGCCGGCTGCTCGAGCACCTCGAACGTCCTTGCCGGGCGCAAGTACGGTATTCCGGTCTTCGGCACGCACGCGCACAGCTGGGTGATGAGCTTCGATTCCGAGCTCGAAGCGTTCCGCGCTTTCGCGCGCACGAGCCCCAACAACTGTACGCTCCTCATCGATACCTACGACGTGCGCGAGGGCGTGGAGAACGCCATCACCGTGGCACATGAGATGGAGGAGCGCGGCGAGCGGCTTGCCGCCATCCGCATCGACTCCGGCGACTTGGCGAAGCTTTCGACCTATGTGCGCGGACGCTTCGACGAGGAGGGCCTGCCGTACGTGAAGATCTCGGTTTCCAACGACCTTGACGAATACACCATCCAGAGCCTCTTGGACCAGGGCGCGCCCATCGACTCGTTCGGCGTGGGTACCAAGCTCGCGACCTGCTACGATCAGCCAGCGCTCGGCGGCGTTTACAAGCTCGCCGCGCGCCGCGACCCCGGTGACGAGGGCTGGACGCCCGTGGTGAAGCTTTCTGAGCAGCCCTATAAGCGCACGATTCCTGGCGTTCAGCAGGTGCGTCGCTATATGGACGAGTCGGGCAGCCCCGTGTGCGACCTCATCTACGACGAGGCGTTCATGGAGGGTGAGGGCGAGGCCCGCGGCACGACGCTCGTGGCCGTGAACGACGCCGCGCTCGTAACGAGCGTGGCGGGCATGCCGTACCGGGAGCTGCTCGCTCCCGTGGTGCGTGGCGGCAGCGCCGTTGCCCCGCGTGAGCCGATTGCCGATGCCCGCGCTCGTTGCGCGGCGGCCCTCGATGGCCTCGACGAAGAGTACAAGCGCTTCCTGTACCCGCAGTCCTATATCGTGGGCATGGAGTCCGGCCTTGCGCGCGTGCGCGACGAGCTCGTGCGCGAGCGCATGGAGCAGGCGGGCTCGGCGATGCCGTGGAAGGCTCCCAAGACGAGGCGGTAGCGGCGCGCGGTCCGGTCGCTCGGCATCGTTATCGCCCGCGACCCGGCTGGATGGCCTCGGACGTGATACTATCCAGCCTGGCCGTTGTAACCGCTTATGCAAAATCTGATGGGAGATGCCATGCCCGCTGCTGCCAAGACCATGGTCGTGAAGATCGGTTCGAGCACGGTGACCGAGCCGGGTACAGGCGTGAACCGCCCCTTCATCGCGCGGCTTGCGCATGAGGCGGTCGAGCTGCGCTCGCTCGGGTGGAATCTCGTCGTGGTGAGCTCGGGGGCCATCGCGTGCGGTGCGCCGGTGCTCGGGTTTAGCACCCGGCCTGCCGACATGCCGAGCCTGCAGGCCTGCGCCTCGGTGGGGCAGTGCGTGCTTTCTGCGGCCTATGATGAGGAGTTCCGCGCCTGCGGGCTCGCCACGTCGCTTGTGCTCCTCACCCGCCATGACACGGCGCGCCGCCAGTCGTACCTGCATGCGCGCGACGCGCTCACCAGGCTCGTGGAGCTCGGCGTGGTGCCCGTGGTGAACGAGAACGATACCGTTTCGGTTGACGAGATTCGCTTCGGCGACAACGACACGCTCGCGGCGCTCGTGGCCTGTCTCGTCTCGGCCGATCTCTGCGTTACGCTTTCGGATATCGAGGGGCTCTATACCGCGAACCCGTCCATAGACCCCAATGCCCGTTTCGTACCGCGCGTCGAGAAGATCGATGCGGCGATCATCGCTTCTGCGGGCGATTCATCGAGCGCGGTGGGTACGGGTGGAATGATTACCAAGATTCGGAGCAGCCGAATCCTCATGACGGCGGGCATTCCGAGCGTGATCTGCAGCGGTGCGGACGAAGGGGCGCTTGCGCGCCTGGCTCGCGGCGAACAGGTGGGTACGCTCTTCGTGCCGCCGCATGCGCGCACGGACATCGCTCCGCGCAAGCTTTGGATCGCGCTCGGCGATGCGGCTCATGGCTCGGTTTCGGTGGACGACGGGGCGGCTCGGGCGCTCGTCGAGCGCGGTTCGTCGCTTCTGCCGGTGGGCATCACGGCAGTTGAGGGGCAGTTCAAGGCGGGCGATGTACTCGATGTGCGCGATGCGGGCGGTTTCGTGCTCGCGCGAGGCATCGCTGAGGCCGGCTCCGATGAGCTGCAGCTTGCTGCGGGCCGCCAGCAGAGAGAGATCGCCGGGAACCACTTGCTCCAGGCCCTCGCCGGCCGCCCCGCCATTCACCGGGATAATCTCATCGTTTTCGCCTAGCCGTTTTCGGGCGGCCTGTTTTGCCGTCCCAAGCTTTAGGACATGGCCTCAAGGCCCGTCTATGCGGGGGCGTGGCCGGGCTTAACCTGATCGTAGGCGTAGACCCACCAGCGCAGGCTCTCATCGGTTCCCAGGGCGGGCTGTGCGCCCCGCCGTTCGAGATACAGGTCGGTTTCGTGCCTGCCGAGCCTCACCCGGTACCGCGCCATCTGCCGACCGCCCGCCTCTGCGCCAAAGCGACCGGCTTCAAGCACCTCGTCAATGGGGAAGCTGCGGCCGTCCCGCCATGCGACGCACACGGGCTCGATCGCGCCGTCGCGCCCGAACCGGGCCACGACGTCGACGTACTCGCGGTGGATGCGCCGCCGTTCCCCAGATGTTGTCGTCACATAGTCCATGGCACTAGTATCGAACAACCGTTTGCATTTTGCTAGCGAACATGGCGTGGATTCTCCGTGCGCGTTCGAGCGCCGTGTCCGGACGCCATGCAAAACTAGGACAGAGGCGATTTTGCAAAACTAGGACAGAGGCGATTTCGCCTATGTGCGCGGGGTGCCGCAACGATGTGAAAGCCCCTGCCACAGCGTTGCGGTCGAGAGCCTCTGTCCCCGGTTTCACGTTATGAGCGGAGGGCCCGCTCGAGGTCTCCGCGGTTCAGGGCCTCTTCGAAGAGATGCTTGAAGACGGCATCGCCATGGAGGCCGTCGTGCTCAAACTCGTTCGTGACCCATGCGTGGCTTGCGCCCACACGGCTGAGCGTGTCGAGCTGCAGACCGGAGTCGACGTACATGTCGTCGAAGTAGACGGCCGCTTGGAGCGGCACCTCGTTGGCCGCAAGGCGCACCTGGTCGTAGATGCGGTCGAACTGGTCGTCTTCCATGAGGAGCGAAACCGCCGCCTCGAATGGTTTGAGTTCGGGCATCTGGGCGAACATCCAAGGGAAGCAGGCTTCGCCGGTAAAGAGGAGCGGCCGTTCGCTGGCGCCGAACGCCGCGCGCGACGCCTTCTCATGCTCGGCCGCCCATCCTATGGGCTTGGTCATGCCGTCGGCGTAGATGAACTCCTGGAGCGTCCAGTAGAGCGGGTTGGTTGCGGTGCTCGTACGCTCAAGCACGCTCATGAGGAAGCCGTCCGAGAGCGCAAGCCCCGCGGGGTCTTTTGTCGGCACCGAGCCGTCGCCCTCTTCGAACGCGTGGTCAAAGAGCCAGTGCATCCGCTCGAAGCTCGGCTTCATGCCAAAATCGCTGCCCAGGAGCTGTAGACGCTCCACGGTGAGCGGGCTGCCGTCGGGCAGGGTCACGCCGCCTGCGGCAACACGGTCCGCCACCGCGGCCACGCGCATGGCGTCCTCGGGGTAGCGGGCGTAGTACTGCCCAGTCTTAGCGGCCATGCGCGGAAACGTGTGAGCGTAGACCTCAGCGGCGCTCGCCGGTACGTGGGGGATGCCGCCGCAGGCGAAGCTCGCCGCTACGCCTTCAGGGAAGAGCGAGAGGTAGGTGAGGGTGAGAAAGCCGCCGTAGCTCTGGCCGAGCGTCGTCCACGGCCTTCCCCCGAAGGCCGTGAGGCGCAGATATTCGAAATCGTAAACGATGGAACGGGCGAGGAAGCGTTTGAGGAAATCGGCCTGCGCGCGAGCGGCGGTGGCGGCAGGCGTGCCCTTGGCCGGGAGCGTAGCGGCCTCGGCTTCGGCTCCCGCGTTATTGCGCGCGGCGCTCGCAGCGTCCTTGTCAGCAGCCATGGCCGTGCCGGCTGCGGTTCCACCCGCGCCGTGGGCCATGTCGGCGCCGCATGCCGCCGCGAGCCTCGCCATCGTCTGCCCGCTCACGCGCGAGCTGCGGCCCGTACCGCGCTGGTCGGGAAGCACCACGCGAAAGTGCTTGATGGCCTCAGCGATCCATCCGTCTGCCGTGGGCGAGGTGGGACGCGGCCCCTCGCCGCCCGGCCCTCCCTGCAGGAAGACGAGGAGCGGCAGGTCATCGTGGGCATGTTCGGGAGCACAGAGGGTTCGATAGAAAAGCTTGATACTCTCGGGTGCCCCGGGGATGGGGTCGGGGAAGGCGCCGTGACGCACGCCGATACCCACCGCGAGCGTTGCCGGCTCGAGCCCGCGCCAGTCGAGCGGCACATCGATCGAGAAGTCCTCGACGTAGAGTCCGGGAACATAGTAGCTGGCGAGTTTGGTCATGGTTTCTCCTCGGGTACGCCGCGCGGCGCAGAACGTGACAACGTGATTGCTGACAACAGGGTACACTCAATACGAGTTTACGAGAACGATTCAAAGGGGAGTTCCATGTCCCACGACATCCAAGATATCCCACGCTACGTTACCGAGCTTGCGAAGGCGTCCAAGGCGGCGAGCCTGCCGCTCGGCCGCGCCACCGATGCCGAGCGCATGGCGGCGGTGCGCGCCATGGCCCAAGAGCTCCGGGCCCGCACGGGCGAGATTCTTGCCGCGAACGCCCAGGATATGGAGGCTGCCCGCGCTGCGGGCACGAGCGAGGGGCTCCTGGACCGGCTGCTTCTCACTCCTGATCGCATCGAGGGCATGGCGGCCGGCCTCGAGGCCTTGGCCGGCCTGCCCGATCCCGTGGGGCGCGTGCTCGAGCACCGCACCATCAGCGAAGGGCTCGACCTTACCCGCGTGAGTGTGCCGCTGGGGCTTGTGGCCATGGTCTACGAGGCGCGCCCCAACGTGACGTCCGACGCCGCGGGCATCTGCATCCGCACGGGCAACGCCTGCATCCTGCGCGGGGGCTCCATCGCGCAGCGCTCATGCGTGGCCATCGCCCATGCGCTCGCCGACGCTGTGGAGGCGCAGGGCTTCCCCCGGGAGGCCGTTTCCATCATCGAGACCACGGACCGCGCCGCCACGGGTGCGCTCATGGGCTTGCGCGGCATCGTCGACGTGCTCATCCCGCGCGGTGGCACGGGGCTCATCAGCCGTTGCGTGCGCGAGGCGCAGGTGCCGGTCATCGAGACGGGGACGGGCAACTGCCATATCTACGTGCACGAGAGCGCGGATTTCGATAAAGCGCGCGCGATCGTGATGAACGCGAAGACCCAGCGCGTGGGAGTTTGCAACGCCGCCGAGTCGCTCCTCGTGGACGAAGCGGTTGCGCCCGCGTTCCTGCCGCTCATCTTGCGGGACCTGGCCGGAGCCGGGGTCACCATTCATGGCGATGCTGCTGCGTCGGCGGTCGCGGAGGCCGATTCCGTCGTGGGCGAGCGGTTTGTTCCCGCGGTGGAAGAGGACTGGGATCGCGAGTATCTTGCCCTCGAGATGAGCGTCAAGTGCGTGAGCGGCTTAGACGAGGCGATTGCCCACATCAATGCGCACGGCACGCATCATTCTGAGGCCATCGTTGCCGAGGACCGGGAAGCATGCGAGCGCTTCCTTGCCGAGGTCGACGCTGCCGCGGTCTATGCCAATGCGAGCACGCGCTTCACCGACGGCGGCGAGTTCGGCTTGGGCGCCGAGATCGGCATCTCCACCCAGAAGCTCCACGCACGCGGACCCTTCGCGGCCGAGGCGCTTACCACGTATAAATACGAGATTCGTGGGGCGGGGCAAATTAGGCCATAAGGTAGGGTACAATTTGCCAAACGATTGAGAGGAGATACCATGGCCCTGGAGCGCACCTATATCATGATCAAGCCGAATGCCGTGGCAGAGCGCCACGTAGGCGACATCATCGCGCGCATCGAGCGTACCGGCCTTTCCATCGAGCGCATGGAACTCGCCGTGCTGACCGAGGAACAGGCGGAGGCGAACTATGCCGAGCATATGGAGAAGCCCTTCTTCCGCGAGCTCGTTGACTTCATCACCTCGGGACCGGTTGTGAAGATGGTCGTCTCGGGCGAGAGCGCCATCAAGAAGATGCGCACGCTCATGGGCGCGACGAATCCCATCGACGCGGCACCGGGCACCATTCGCGGCGACTTCGGTCTCGACGTTGCGGCGAACGTGATTCACGGCTCAGATTCCCCCGAGGCTGCCGAGCGCGAAATCGCTCTGTTCTTTGGCGAGGAATAAACGTCACAGAGCGGACCGAGCGATTGCTCCGTACCGTGCACTGAACCGCTTTCTATTTCTTGGACAGGGAAATAACGCTCCAAAAGATGGGGAGCGGTCGATTGTGCCGGTGCGGGGCTTTTTGCTGACTAGTGGGTGTATTAAAAGGGATTGCGCACCATTTTCAGGATACGTGCTGCTAAAGCAGAAACCGGGCCGGGTTCCGTTGCGCAGCGGAAACCGGCCCGGCGTGTGGTCAGCGTTTGGGTATGCCTAGGCTTCGGTGTTTTCCTTTCCGAAGGTGTCGCGATCGGGCGCGAAGCTTTGCATGGCCTCGATCGTGCGGGCAAAGAGCTCGTCAAGTTCCCAGCCAAGCATCTCGGCGCCGGAGCGGATGACGTCGCGATTCACGCCGGCGGCAAAGCGCTTATCCTTGAATTTCTTCTTGAGCGACTTAACGTTGAAATCCATAACGCTCTTGCTGGGGCGCATCACGATGGCGGCGCCGATGAGGCCGGTCAGTTCCTCTGTGGCGAAGAGGATCTTCTCCATCTGGAGCTCCGGTTTTGGCAGCTCGGGGTTGAAATCTGAGGTGTGGCTTTGAATGGCGCGGACGAGCTCGGGTGTTCCGCCGGCCGCCTCGATGAGCGGGGTGGCGTAGAGGGTGTGCATGGCGGGCTCGTCGTCATGCTCCTCCCAATCGAGGTCATGGAGCAGCCCCACGATGCCCCAGAACTCCTCGTTCTCGGGATCGAACTCGCGCGCGAAGTAGCGCATGGTCTGCTCGACGGTCTCACCGTGCTCGATATGGAAGGCATCCTTGTTGTGCTCGGTCAGAAGCGCGAATGCCTCGTCGCGCGTCATACCGGCGGAAAGCTTCCCTGCCATGAATCCCCCTTCGTCGTGTGTCGAGTGTGCTCATTATAGGACAACGTATGGAGGGGGAGGTGCCTGTTGGCGCATGCGGCCGGTTATGCCTATAACTGCGTTTCAATCACTTCGTATCCTGCCTTGTGCACCGCCTTCGAGCATGCTTCCTTGTCGACCGGATGCTTGCTGCGAACGATTACCGTACTAGGTAGCTCTGCTTTTGCGATGACGTCGAGCGACTGAAGGGCATCCTCGATACGGCGTGCGCAGTTCTCGCAGTGCATGCCGCTTACCTGCAGCTCTAGTGCATATGGGTAGCGTTTGGCATCGATATGGCGCACGCGGCGTCGCCTTTGCCGGACGGGCCGGGCTCCTCCGCCCTCGCAACCACAGCCTCCGCCGCGCCCAATGCGCATCGCTTGCCGGACGAGAATAAAAACCGCGAGCGCTAAAGCGGCTCCAACGATAAGGTAGTCGACCATGCTTGCCTCCATGACTCTTCTGGGTGACGCGAAACTTGCCGATAAAAGTAATACTAGTCTAACATTCTTTCGGCGATGCGTTGCGATCAAGAAAGCCGGGCGGTGTTCAAGACGCGTTGGTACAATGGTGCCATGAACATTCGACGCGTTTCCGAGCGCTCCAAGCGCGACTACCTTCAGCTGCTTCTGCTTGCCGACGAGCAGGAGGATATGATAGACCGCTATCTGGGGCGCGGTACCATGTTTGCCCTCGATATAGCGGGGAAGACGGTTGGGGTCTGCGTGGTAACCGATGAAGGGGACCGCATGCTCGAGATCAAGAACCTTGCCGTCGATCCAGCCTACCAGCGCCGTGGCCTTGGTCGTGCGCTCATCGAGTTCATCGCGCGAAACGCAAAGGGTACCTATGACGCGCTGCAGGTGGGTACGGGGGACAGCCCGCTCACGGTGCCCTTTTACGAGGTATGCGGTTTCGTGCGCCACCACCGCATCGAGAATTTCTTCATCGACAACTACGACCACCCTATCGTGGAGGCAGGCGTTCTGCTTAAAGATATGGTTTACCTGCGGAGAAGTTTGTAAAGCGATAGGGTGAAGCCGAGGGGGCGGGGGCGCCCGCATAGTGCATGGCTCTCAATCGTCGCGACCCGATCTTCGTGCACGCAATCGGGCGTGGGTCGCCTTACGCAACACGACTAAAGAGGCTTTGCAGCTTCTTGTCGAATGTGAGGGTCTCTCGTCCGTTCTCAGCAACTTCGGCTGCCAGCACGCAATCGACGAAGTCGAACGAACTTCCGCTGTAAAGGCCCAGGGCTGCGGCGGCAACGCGTTTACGGCGGCATGTTACCTCATCGAGCAGGATGCCAAGGCTCTCGGCAATGTCCGAACGGTTGACGTGGTACACGCCAGAGAGCACATATACGCACTCGGCCAGCACCTCGACGGTAACCTCGGCACCTGCTTCTATTGTTTCTGCGACGCAATCCGATTGCTCCTGGATGTCTTCGAGGAGGTACCGGAGAACCGCGTTGGCATCAAGCAGCTTCTCCATGCTTCTCCACCATCATTCGCTCGAATGCGCTTTTCTCAAGCGCGCGCTTGCTGTTGTCTGCGTATGGGGCTAGAAGGCCTTTTGCGCGCTTTGCTGGCATCGCACGCTCCTCTGGTACCGGCACGATGCATGCCGCCGGGCGCCCATAGCGCATTATGATGCAGGCTTCACCGGTTCGTTCGACCGTAGCAACCAGATCGCTCAGGTGAGCCTTGGCGTCTGCCAAGCCGTACTTCTCAGCCCGATGCATGTCGATAGAGACGGAACCCATCGCGTCCTCCCGATAATCGATTCGATCAACAACAGTATACCTACAAGATTGACTAATTTGTTGGTCAAAATATGCATCTGTGGGCTAGGGCGTTCATATGAATTTCGCACCTTGTAATGGTTGCAGCCAGTTGCAGGCGAACGCGTCCGGCCCAGCCATGGGCGCGGCGCGCGGCCCGTCTTTGCCGGCCTCTTCTCGTAGATGAGGGGGCGGAGGCGCTGCTTCACCGATTGGGCAGCGCGAAAGCTTGCCTTCGCCGCGCTGGTCGTGCAGAGCGCGCGCACGGCGATGACGGCGAAGGCCGCGCCGGCGGTGAGGACGAAATCACCCGTTGACGCCGAATGCTCGAAAATGCTTCCGAGCATTCGGCAATCGACCGAGATCAAGCAGATGTTCGCAACGAGAGACCCACTGGAATGCGACGTTCTGGGCGACGAATCTCCTGCTCTCGGGTACCAATCCTGTGAGCCGCTTGCTGATCATCATGCCTATGGATCCTCCCGTCTGCCGGCCGGGCGCCGGTCCGGCCGCGGCGTAACATGTAGTTAGGCATGGTAAACTAATCGGCTATAAATTAGAAGACCCTAACTTTTTTGCCAAAGGTGCCTGCTTTGGGAGAGGTTGCCCTTGGTGACAGGCAGGCCGGGGCGCGACGATGGGGCGAGCTCGGTTCCTCAAACCCCACCGTCACGTTGGTGGCTACAAGGTCCACTCGGCGCTCTCGCGTTGGAGGCGCACCATGCGAGCGAAGAGGCCGTCGCGTTCCATGAGCTCAGCAGGGTGCCCCTGTTCGGCGACGCGCCCGCCCTCGAGCACCACAACCTTGTCCGCATTCATGACGGTGCGCATGCGATGCGCGATTACGATGACCGTCTTGCCGGCAAGCAGCCGCGAGAGCGCCTCCTGTACCTTGGTCTCGTTCTCTACGTCGAGCGAGGCGGTTGCCTCGTCTAAGAGCACCACGGGTGCATCCTTCAGGAGCGCCCGTGCGATGGAGATGCGCTGCCGCTCACCGCCCGAGAGGCGCGCTCCGTTCTCGCCAATCATGGTCCCGTACCCTTCCGGCATGCGCGAGACGAATTCATCGCAGTTGGCGGCCCGTGCCGCTGCAAGGACCTCCTCGTCGGTGGCGCCGCGCTTGCCCAAGCGGATGTTTTCCATAACCGTATCGTCGAAGAGCGTCACATCTTGAAAGACGACGGAAAAATCAGCGAGCAGCGACTCGGGCTCCACCGTGCTTACGTCCACGCCGCCCACGCTCACGCGGCCGGAGCTCACGTCCCAGAGTCTGGCCGCAAGCCGCGCGCAGGTTGACTTGCCGGAGCCCGACGGGCCCACGAGCGCCGTGACCTCGCCCTCGCGTGCCGTGAAGGAAACATCCTCCAGCACCTTCTCGCCGTCCTGTTCGTACGCGAAGCCCACGTGTTCAAAGACCACGTCATGGCCGGAAGGGGAGTACTCGGTTCCGCCGTCGGCCAGCGGCTCCTCGAAGAAGCTCTTCATGCGTGCCGCAGCGGTGCGTGCCGAGAACAGCTCGGCGATGAGCATGAGCGCCTGGTCGAAGGGCGCATAGATGCGGCTCACCACGAGAAGGAAGCAGAAAAGGGTGAGAAAGTCGCAGGTGCCGTCAGCGATGAGGGTGGCGCCGGCGAGCAGCGTGGTGGCAAAGCCCAAGCGCAGCACGATCTGCGCGCCGTTCACGCAGAGGCCCGTTGCAAGCTCGCCGCGGATAGCGGTGCGTTCCGCGGTGTCTACGCTTTTATAGATGTGCTGGAGGTAGCGTTCCTCCTGATTGGTGGCGCGCACTTCGCGCACGCACTCGAGAGCCTCTTGGATGTACTCGGACGTTTTGAGCCCCGCCATGCGCGTCCTGTGCATGAGCGGCTGGAGCTTGGAGCGCACGCCGAAGAGCATGAGCAGCGCTACCGGGCCCGACCACATGGACGCCACGGCGAGCCTCCAGTCGAACGCGGCGAGGCACACGAAGGCGATGGCCATGGTGGCGTAGGCGCCATAGAGCTCGGGGAGTACATGGCTGTAGGCGTGCTCGGTGGTCTTGACGTCACCCATGAGCGTCTCGGTGAGGTCTGCGAGGTCGCGACGGCCGAAGAAGCCCAGGGGTAGCTTCCGCAGGCGCTCGGCGAGCGCGATGCGCTGACGGCCGCTTTCCTTGTAGATGACGCCGTATTGATAGTAGTATGCGAGGCGCTCGCACACGAAGAGGACCGCAAGGTAGACCGCGATCGCGACGATCCAGCCGACCATGGGCACGGACAGCGGGTCAAATCCCAGCTCTCCGAACGGCCCCAGCACGGCAGGCTCTCCCGTGAGCCGTGCCACGATCGCGCTCATGATGACGTAGACGAATCCCACGCTCGCGAAGACCACGAGGTTGGCGACGGTCGTCCACGCTGCGCCGAGCTTGACGTTTCTCACGCCCTCGTCGGTGAGGGCGTACTTCTCCTTGATGGACATCTATGCCACGCTCCCTTCAACCCGGTCGGCGCGATGGGGCTCTGTCCCTTTCGGCTCCTTCGAGCTTTGCTCTGCGCTTGTGATTCTCCAGCTCACAGCCTTCTCGTAGTCGGCCCACATGCGCGCGTAGAGCCCTCCTGCGGCGAGGAGCTCCTCATGGGTGCCCTGCTCGGCCGCGCATCCTTCGTTGAGCACAACGATCTTGTCGGCGTTCCTCACGGTGGAGAGTCGGTGCGCCACCATGAGCACCGTTCGCGGCGAGCCGTCCCGCCCTCGCGCAAGGCGTTTGAAGGCGGCCTGGATCTTCACTTCGTTCTCGGGGTCGGCGAAGGCTGTGGCCTCGTCGAGCACCACGATGGGTGCATCTTTTAGGATTGCGCGGGCGAGCATGAGCCGCTGTACCTCGCCTCCCGAGAGGTGGGAGCCATCGGTTCCATAGACGGTGTCCACTCCGTTCGGCAACTTGGCGATGATGTCTGAGCACTGCGCGGCCTCGAGCGCGGCCATTACTTGTTCGCGCGTGGCATCGGGGCGCGCGGCGCGCACGTTCTCCAGGATGCTCTGCGAGAAGAGCCGGTTCGCCTGGAAGACGAAGGCCACGCGGCCCATGAGGTCGGCGGGGTCCATGTCGCGAACATCGGTGCCGCCCACGAGGACGTGCCCGGAGTCTGCGTCCCAGAAACGCGGCACAAGGCTCGCGGCTGTTGTCTTCCCACCTCCAGAGGGCCCTACGAGCGCCACGGTGGCCCCTGCCGGCACATCGAAGGAGACATGGTCGAGTGCGGGCTCCCCGCTTCCTTCGTACGTGAAGGTGACGTCGTTGAAGCGGATGGCGTTGTCCGCTGGCGTGCGCGGGCTTAGGGGCGCTTCAATCACGGGGGCGGCGAGCACTTCCTCCACACGGTTCACGGCGTCCGTCGCCGATTGGAATGCATCGGACATGAACATTACGCGCGTCATGGCCGTAGGGATCACCGCTGAGAAGATCGCGTAGAAGGCAAAGTTGGCGGCAAAGTGGGCGAGGTCGGTCTCGCCGGGAGCAAGAAGCACTGCCACCGGCACGAGGAAGGCCGCCGCCGCGCTGATGACGGTGAGCGAGAGCGCCTGCGGCGTCTGGCACCATTTCACGGCGTAATCCTGAGCGAGCACCGTGAACTCCTCGATGGCGTCGTGGAACGCGCGGAAGCTGTATACCGTCTGTTGGAAGACCTTGACCACGGGAATGCCTCGCACGTACTCGGTGCCCGTCTTGTTCATCTTCACGAGCGACTCCATGTAGCGCGTCATGAAGTCCATGCCTCGCCCACCCATCATGTAGAACATGCAGGCGAGGCTGACGACGACCGGCATGAGACAGGCCACGCCCAGTCGCCAATCGAAGACGAAGAACAGCGCGAACATGCCTGCGATCATGGCTATTGAGCCCGCGGTGTCCGGCAGCTTGTGGGCGAGCAGGCCTTCGGTCTCGAGGGCGCAGCCATCCACCACGCGCCGGAGTGCTCCGCTCGCATGCGTATCGAAGTAGCCTAGGCCCGCGTGCATGAGGTGTTCGGTCGTGCGCTTGCGCATGTTCGATGCGCAGCGGAATGCGGCGAGGTGCGTGCACATGAGGCCTATGAAGTAGAGTGCGATGGACGCTATCGCAAATCCGAGCGCCCACCATCCGTAGGTTGCGATGTCTGTCGCTGCGTCCCAGTTGGGAGCTGCGGCGATGAGGTCGCGCGCGGCGAACCATATGCACACATACGGTCCGAACGAAACGAGCATCGAGATGGCTGAGAGCACGCAGCCTAGGTAGGTGAGTGCTCGGCGCGGGCCGGCGAAGGCGAGCAGCCTCCCTACGGGATGCGCCGTCTTGTTGGGCCGCGCGTCCGCAGCAGCCTGTCCTTCCATAGAAGCCTCCGTTCCCTTGAACTGTTAGCATCGACTAACTTATCATGAGGACAAGACGATGTGCTGCGCATGCGGAAGCTTGGTACGAATTCGAAAAGCGGAGGGAGGCGGCGCGGTGACAGATCAGCTCGATGAGCTCTACAGACCTCAGATTGAGCAGTTCGGCATCACGCTCGAAGAAGCGGGCGACGCGCTTACCGGCGCGGTCTCGGATGAGCGGGCGCGGGCGCGCGTGGTCGTGTATCGGCTGAAAGGGCTTTGCGTCGTGACCTCCCATCGTATCGAGGTGAGAAGCGACATGGCATTTCACGAGCGCAGCGTGCCGGGCCTCTGCGTGTGCACGCTGTCGGCCGACAGCCTCTCGCTTTGCCCGGTGGCCCAGCCCAACCGAGCGCAGCGCGCTGGCAACGTGGCCGTATTCGGACATGCCGATGACCCCCAGCGGTGCGTACTTCGCGCGGGGGATGTGCACGATGCGGTCTCGGTTACGTTCCTGCCCGAGTGGTTTTCGCGTCTCGAGGCGCGCGAACAGCGCTCCGCTCTAGAGCTTATCGATGAGCCGGGGAGTGCCTGCGAGGCGGAGCTCGCCTGCGCGCTCGACCGATGCCTGCGCTCCATGACGCCGCTGTTTGGCGGACGGCTCCTCGACGGCGCGTCCGCCCTGCGGGGCGCTGAGACCGCAGCGCGGACCGCGATAGCCTGGTTCGAGGAGCGGAGTCGTGCTGAGCGCGCTGCGGGCACGCGTGAGCAGGCGCGGCTCGTGCGCGCGGCCGAGCGTCTCGTTGCGATGCGCATGGATGAGATGTTGACGCTCGACGAGCTCGCGCGCGCTCTGCTCACAAGTAGGACGCGCCTGTGCGCCGTGTTCCGCCAGGAGACGGGAGAGAGCTTGGGGGCGTATATCCGCAGGTCGAAGATGGAGCGCGCGCGTCAGCTGCTCGAACGGGGCGGGCTCAGCGTCTCCGAGGTCGCTCGCGGCGTCGGATACCCTCGCGTTTCGAGCTTCACCGTTGCCTTCGAGCGTGCCTTCGGAATGCCGCCGAGTGCGATGGGCGAGTGAAGGCGACCTCGGGGCCGGCCGTTTGGCACGTTCGATTGCAACCAAAATGGCCCCGGAGTAATGGAATAGACCAAAACTATCGCCAAAGGACTGGATTTTGAGGGTCAAGCGAAGTAGACGGTTTCACCCCATCGCGTTTACCTGCGGTTTCTATGCAACGTTCATGGGGTGTACTCGGGCGGTCCCCTAAAATTCGATCCTTTGGCGATAGTTTTGCTCAGGCGCCGTCCGCGCATCCCATATTCTGCGGGAGTTGCCATGCCATGCGGCCAGCACCCGTCTGGCCGAGCGAAGGACCCGTCCTCTTGGCGATGGGATTGCCGGAAAAGCGGCCGTTCGCCACAGCAGCGGCTTTTGGCTATGTGCCGGCTAGTTCAAGCTTGCGTCGATTGCAGATTCCGCAGCCGAGAGACGTTGCTCGATATCCTCCTCAGAGCAGCCGATGGCTACGGAGAGCTCTTCGAGCGAACGGCGGCGCGCCTCCTTGAGCACGCGCGCGTAGTAGCTGCTTGGCTTCTTGGCTTGGCGCTCGGCAAGCCGGATGCGGTGGTGCATCGTCTTCGCCACGCGCACTGTCTCAGGCGCTCCTTCTTTGAGGAGCTGTTTGAAATGGGTTTCTTCAAGCGAGCTGTTGCGCTCGGTAAAGGGGTCGCATTCGAGGTCGCCGTAATGCTCGATGAGGTTTTCGGCCTCCTCGCGCGAGATGGCTAGGTGCAGTCGATCGGATTGCGCGAGCGGGTACATCATGCGCGTCTTCGCGTGCCCTTGCTTACATTCAAGGATGATCATGGGCGTGGGGGCGTCTTCGTCGAAACCGGTGACGGTGCAGACTCCCTGCCCGGGGTGAATAACGTGCTCTCCGATACTGAACATGCTTCCTCCAACTATTAAGCTACCTTGATATATAGAATACCACGTTTAAGTGCGGATTTATGCCGATGTCCTTCAAAATGAACACGAAGGGCACGATTCGGATGCATCGGGCGGGCCCCGCTCCTTTGTGTATAGCGCGTTCGAGATTCCTCAGCTCCCGCGCAGCTCGCATGGGGTGTGCTATAGTTCAACTACTTGTATGTGCGTGCCCTGGGAGGGTACCGAAGCATTTTTCAAGGAGGAATTGCATGCCCGAGAAGATCGAAGAGCTGGTTCGCGCCGCTCTCGCCGCCGCCCAGGAGGCCGGCGACCTGCCCGCATTCGAGCTGGAAGATTGTGGCATCGAGCGACCGGCGGACACCTCTCACGGCGAGTGGACCTCCACCATGGCGTTGAAATCCGCCAAGCTCGCCCACCAGGCTCCCCGCGCCATCGCCGAGGCGATCGTGAAGTACCTGCCCGAGAGCGACGTCGTGGAGAAGGTCGAGATCGCCGGCCCCGGCTTCATCAACTTCTACCTCTCCGTCGCAGCGAAGAACGCCGTCTTCGCTGAGGCGCGTGAGCAGGGCATGGACTTTGCGAAGTCCAACGTGGGCGGCGGCCTCAAGACCCAGGTCGAGTTCGTGTCCGCTAACCCCGTGGGCCCCATGCACGTGGGTCACGGCCGCTGGGCCGCGCTCGGCGACTCGATGTGCCGCGTCATGGAGCACGCCGGCTACGACATCGAGCGCGAGTTCTGGATCAACGACTACGGCAACCAGATGAACACCTTCGGCAACTCGATCTCCAAGCGCTATATGCAGCTTGCCGACATCATCGAGAAGCAGGGCTGCGATATCGACGCCGCGCGCGACTTCCTTGCCAAGGATCGCGACAACTACGTTCAGGACGAGGCTGACGAGCATCCCGATAGCCATCCCTACATGGATGACTTCACGGCCGACCTGGGCAAGGACTCCTATGGCGGCACCTACATCATCGACGAGGCAGCTGCCTTCTGGAAGACCGACGGCGACAAGTGGGTGAACGCTGATTCTCAGGAGCGCATGCTCAGCTTCCGCGAGCGCGGTTACCAGAAGATGCTCAAGGACATGAAGGAGACCTGCCACGACGTTCGCTGCGACTTCGATGTGTGGATGAGCGAGCGCACCATGTACCAGAAGGACTGGACGGGCACCTCGCCGGTGGAGCGCGCCTACGACAAGCTCGACAAGATGGGCTATCTCTACCGCACCGACGACGGCGCGCTGTGGTTCAAGTCCACCGAGTTCGGTGACGACAAGGACCGCGTCATCCAGAAGTCCAATGGCGACTACACCTACTTCTCGTCCGACATCGCCTATCACTGGAACAAGTTCCAGCGCGTCGACCGCGTTCTCGACATCTGGGGCGCCGACCACCACGGCTATATCGCGCGCGTGAAGGCCGTGTGCGACGCTCTTGGCTACCCCGGGCAGTTCGAGGTGCCGCTGGGCCAGTTCGTGAACCTCCTTCGCAACGGCAAGCCGATCCGCATGTCCAAGCGCAAGGGCACGATGATTACGTTCCGCGAGCTTATCGACGAGGTGGGCGCCGATGCGGCCCGTTACACGCTCGTGAGCCGTTCCTCCAACCAGACCATCGACTTCGACATCGAGAAGGTCAAGGAGAAGACGGCCGACAACCCCGTCTTCTACGTGCAGTATGCTCATGCGCGCATCTGCTCCATCCTGCGCAAGGCCGCGGGCGTCACGCCCGAGCAGGCCGACCTCATGGGTATGGAGAACGTGGCCATCAAGGCCATCTACGGCGACGTCGACTACTCGCTGCTTACCGATCCCACCGAGCTCGCGCTCTCCCGCAAGCTCTCCGAGCTTCAGGATCTCATCGCCGGCGCAGCCCGCGACCGTGCCCCGTTCCGTATCACGCACTATGTCGAAGAGCTCGCGTCTGCGTTCCATAGCTTCTACGCCGCTTGCCAGGTGCTGCCGAGCGAGGGCCGTCCGGTTGATCCGGCGGTCGTCCGTGCGCGCCTTGGTGCCTGCGACGCCGTGCGTTCGGTGATCGCCCTGTGCCTCTCGCTCATCGGTGTGTCCGCGCCTACGCAGATGTAGGTTGAACGAGCCTTCGGCTCCCATGGGAAGGCCCCGGAGGGTTCCTCCGCGCGTGGTCCTCGCTGCTCGGCAGAGCCGAGCAGCTGCGGGAAACGCGCGAAGGAATCCCTCCGGGGCCTTCTTGCGTCTCGGGCTCGTGGTCGGGGATGTAGAGAAAGGAATGGGGGTGGGGGCTCGGCGCTGCGCGCCATTGCCCGTGCACGGGCCTTAGGGATGGGGTGTGGGA
>NZ_CEWCAA010000023.1:0-32420 GCF_982429025.1 Enorma sp. | reverse complement strand
GGCGAGCATGCGCAGCGAGATTTTCTGTCCATGGTCGAGGAGGGAGTTGAGTTGCCGGGCGATGGTTTGCGCGTCTGTGCCCTCGGCGAGGTCGAGGCAGTCCGTCGCCCAGCTGCGTGTGACGCCGGCATGGGTGACAAGTGTGTTGCCCACGGTTGTGGCCGCGCGCACATTAAGCTCATCGAGCAAGTGCGCCACTTCGTCGAAGAGCGGCGCATGCGTGCCCGGTCCTGTTTCGCGCAGGCGGTACTGCATGTCGTGATTGCCCGTCACGAGGTCGACGGTCAGGCCGTCCGCACGACGCTTGAGCACCCAGGTGCGCAGGGCGTCGAGGGCATCGCGCATGGTGAGGAGGTTCGAGTGCCATTCGTCTACGTAGTCGCCGCAGAACACGATGCGCCCGCAGCCGAGTTGCTCGATCGCCGCGTCCACGCGTTCGAGGATGGGTTCCTCCTTGCAGTGCATATCGCCGATGACGAGCGTACGTTCCGCTTGCGTATCGCAGCCGCCCTTTACGCTCTGTTCGTCTGCACCGTCATAGTCGCGTTTCGTGTCTTGGATGCGCTCTGCCATGCTTCCTCCTTCTTGCCGCGGTATCTTCTCCTATACCAGTACCATGTCGTGCGGACAAAAAGCGAGACGGACGCGGGCGATGCCGCTTCCGCCCCGCGTACACGGGAAACACGTAAGGTGTATGGAGCGCGAGGCATCCGAAGCTGGAGCACCCGCGCTCACGCGGGGAGTACCGCCAAAGCCCCTTGACCCCCAGTCAAGAGGAAACCTCACCCGCGCAGGAAAACCCGGAAAGCATCCGCCGGGGACGCACCCGTTCGGTACGCATTCGCTCCAGGTGTGGCTGCGCTCTGCGCTAGAGCGCCATCTCGCGCGCTCGCTCGATGCGAGCCATACAGTCATCGCGCCCAATGAGCTCCATCGTCTCGCCGAGCGGAGGGCTCACCATGTTGCCGCACACGGCAACGCGCACAGCCTGGAACACCACGCGCTTCTTGAGGTCGAGAGCTTCGGGCAGGGGCTCCAGGGCACTGTCGATTGCTTCGGCCGTCCAGCTGTCCTCCGGTAGCGCTTCAAGCGCGGCACGCGCGGCGTCGAGAACAGAGCCCATGCCCTCCTTGGCAAGGCCCTTGTTTACGGACTTCTCGTCGTATTCCAAGGTTTCAGCGGTGGCGAAGACGGGTGCGGCAACAGTTGCGGCGTCGGCGGGCATCTTGGTGCGCGGCTTCACGATGGCGGCGAGCTTGTCGACCCATGCCTCGTCGAGTTCGGTGCCGCCGGCAAGAAGACCGGCCTCGTGAAGCTCGGGGAGCATGATCTGGTCGGCGAAATCGGCGTCGGTCATGGCATTGATATACTCCGCGTTCACCCAGTCGAGCTTCTTGGGATCGAAGGTCGCCGGGTTCTTGGAGATGCGCTCGAGCGAGAACTTGCTCGCAAGCACGTCGCGGGGGATGATCGTGGTCTCGCCGTCGAGTGACCAGCCAAGAAGCGCCAGGTAATTCACAAAGGCATCCGAAAGGTAGCCCGCGTCGCGGTACTCTTCGACGCTCGTGGCGCCATGGCGCTTGGAGAGCTTCTTGCCGTCTGCGCCGAGAATCATCGAGATGTGCGCGAAGGTGGGAACGGGTGCGCCAAGGGCCTCGTAGACCATGACCTGGCGCGGAGTGTTGGAGAGGTGGTCGTCGCCGCGAATCACGTGGGTGATGCCCATCGCGGCGTCGTCCACCACGGTGGCAAAGTTATAGGTGGGCGTGCCATCGGAGCGGAAGATCACGAAATCGTCGAGCTCCTTGGCTGCGAACGTCACCTTGCCATGGACGGCGTCATCGATGACCACGTCGCCGCGGTCCTCGGGCACCTTGATGCGCAGGGTGTAGGGCTCGCCGGCCTCCATGCGGGCGCGGGCCTCGTCGGCCGGGATGTTGCGGCAGCGGCGGTTGTAGCCCTGGAAGGGGTCTTTGCGCGCCTGCGCCTCGGCGCGGTCTTGGGCGAGCTGCTCGGGCGTGCAGAAGCAGGGGTATGCCTTGCCCTCGGCGAGCAGGCGCTCGGCGGCCTCGCGGTAGATGTCCAGGCGCTCGGTCTGGGAGTAGGGGCCGTACGCGCCGCCCACCTCGGGGCCCTCGTCCCAATCGAGCCCAAGCCAGCGCATAGCGCGCAGGATGATCTGCGTATTCTCCTCGGTGGAGCGGGTGGGATCGGTGTCGTCGATGCGCAGGATGAACGTGCCGCCATTAGCGCGCGCGAACGCCCAGTTGTAGATCGCCGTGCGGGCGCCGCCGATATGCAGCTTGCCGGTAGGCGAGGGTGCGAAGCGGACGCGGACGTTGGACATGAGTGTGCTCCTCTGATGGTCGTGCGGCTCGCGGGCCGTGAGCTTGCGGTTTTGCGCCCCTGATTATAGCAGCGCGAGCGCAGGGGTTGGGGCAGGGGAGGCGGTATGCAGGAATGCGCGGGGGCAGCGGGCTCGGGTGCGGGGTGCAGGCTCCACCGGAATAGGGCCGTGAGACGGTCGGAATAGGGCCAGGCTCCGTCAAAACATGTACACGAGCGTCAAAAACATTCGCAAAATCGACGATTCGTGCCGCTCGTGTACACGATTTCGGTATCAAGCCATAGCCATAGGCATGGTCCGCTATAGGCATGGTCCACTATAGGCATGGTCCGCTCTTCACGGCAACTTTGCATCTTTTTGGGCTGTGGAGATAACAAATGGGTATGAACCTAAGAATATCTGTCACCATGCGTCGGGAAGGTAGACCGTGGAAGCACCGGCAATCGTAGCTCACGACGTTTCTTACCGCAGCGGAGCGTATCGTTCGTTCGAATTCTCCTCGTTTGAAGTTTCTCCAGGTGAGGTGTGCGTGCTGCTCTCGACCGAGCATGCGTCGGCGCGCGACGTGTTGCTTGCCGTGGCGGGGCTCGTTAGGCCCACATCGGGCTCGCTTGTAGTGTGCGGGACGGAGTTGGCCGGCGGCGCGCCAGCCAGCGGTCTTGCTGCTCTGCGGCGAGCTTTTGCTCCGCGCGAGCGGCTGCCTCGGGCGCAGGTGGGCCTTGGTGTGTTTGAGCGAGTGGCCGAGGTATCGGGCGCGTGGACGGTCGAGGAAGCGGTCGCTCGTGAAGCCCGGTTGCGAGCGCACCGCGGTGACTCGGCGAGCATGCGCGGTGCAGCGGGCACGAACGGTTCATCACGTGCGTGCGATGCCGCGGATCTTGCGGCGGGTGTTGCGGAGGGCGGCGCGGAGCATGCTGCGGCGAGCAGCCCAGAATGCGAGCCCGCTGCCGACGCGATGGGAAAGCGCGACGCCAAGCAGAGCCCCTTTGGCGCGGGGTCTCGCGCGTCCGATGTCCTCCCGTTTCTCGCCGCGCTTGGTCTCGCTACGGCATCTGAGCAGGAGATAGACCGGCTTAATCCCGCGCAGCGTGCGCGCTTCTCTGCCGTGCTCGCGCTGGCGGGCGCGCCGCGCGTCGCCGTGATCGATTTGACCGATCCCTTCGTCACGGGTTTTTCTGCCGCCGATGCCTCGATGCTTGTCGAAGATGTGCGCTCCGTTGCCGTGCGAATGGGCACGGCGGTTCTCATTGCAACGAGCGAGCCGGCGTGTGCCTGCGCGGCCGAGGCTTTCGGCTGTTCCGCGTGCGCGCTCGATATCCCCGCGGCAGAGGCTCTCGATGCGATGCGTGCAAGCGGCCGTCCCAGTGAGCCCATCCCCGCGGCCTCGATGCCCGGAGCTGGTGTCGCGCCTGACTCCCCCAGAGACTTCGCGCGCGGAGGCGATGCCGCCCCTGATTCCCTTGCGCCCAAGCGGGAGGTGATGGAGTAATGAGCGCCTTCATGGACATCGTTCGCTCTCTGGCTGCCCGCCTTGGCCGCGGCCGCGGCCGTGCTTCCATCCTCGTGGCCGCCGTGCTCGTGCCGGCGCTTACGGCAGCGGTTCTCGTGGCGGCGCTCGTTCCCGCACTCGATGCCTCAAGCCGGATTCCCGTAGCGGTGGTGAATCTCGACGAGGGCGCGGTCGATGCAGACGGCCGGAACGTACAGGCCGGCTCGGACCTCGTCGATTCGCTCCTCGATTCGGATGAGCTCGCATGGAGCGAGGTGGGCGCATCCGAGGCCGAGCAGGGTCTTGCCAACGGTACATACGCGCTCATCCTCGAGATTCCGGCAGATTATTCGGAAAAGGTGTCGAGCCTCACGGGTTCGAATCCCGAGCAGGCGCAGCTTCGCATCATTTCCGATGGCGCGCAGAATGTGCTTGCCACAAAAGAGGGCTCTGCGGTACTCAGGCAGGTCCAGGCTCGCCTTCGTTCCGATCTTGGTGAGAATTACCTTCTGAACGTGCTCAATAATGTGCGCAGCCAAGCATCCACGCTGACGCTCACCGCAGACGGGGCGGTCATGCTGGATAGCGCCTACGATGCCCTTGAGCAGGGGACGAGTGCCATGGCGGAGGGCCTTGAGCAGACGGCGTCCGGCACCGGCGCGCTTGCAGAGGGCGTTGGTGCGATTGCGAGCGGCGTGACGGCGGCGGGCGCGGGAGCGGAGTCGCTCGCAGCCGGCATGGATGCAACGAACGACCAGGTCATTGCTCCGCTTGCCGCCGGTGCCGAAGCCACGGCGGCTGGCGTTGCCGCGGCAGGGGAGGGCATTGAAAAGCTCGGCTCCGCGGTCACGCGTACGGGCGAGGGCCTTCTCAAGGCTTCGTCCGAGCTCGATCAGAGCATTTCCGACCTCGCCGAGCTGAGCTCGCTTGCGCCGCAATTCTCCGAGCATGCGCAGACGCTGTCCGATGCGCTGGGGAGCATGTCCGATGCCTCGTCCTCGGTCCAAGCGGGCGCCGAGGCGCTTGTAGGGGCGGTCGGCGATGCGCAGTCTGCTGTGGGGGAGGCGCAGACGGACGCGCAGGCGCTCGCGCACACCTTGTCTTCGGAGCAAGGCGATGAGGGCCAGGAGGGTATCGTACAGCGCATGGAAGCGCTCGATGCTGAATACGAGGAGCTCGTCCATCGCCTTACTGCGATAGCGAATGGCACCTTCGATCCCTCGGGGGTAACCGATGGTCTTGACACGCTCGAAGAGGTGTCGGCGCGTATCGAAGAGCTCGAGCTAGAGCGCGAGAGTCTTCGCAGCGAGCTCGAGCAGGCTGCTGCAAACGCGCAGTCCCTTGCAGGCAAGGTTGATTCGGCGGCCGCCTCTCTCGACAGCTTGGAGGGACAGCGCCAGGCGCTCGCGAGTGCTGCGGAAGAATACAGCCAGGCTGAGCAGACGGCTACGGGCGCCGCGAGCGACATCGCCTCTCTTGCCGGCCAATTCGTGGAGCCAGCTTTGAGGGTTGCGGTGAACGCGCAGGTTGCGAAGGCGACCCTCGACGCCTCTGCACCGGCATTGATCGAGACCGGCGGCCTCATCACCCAGACCGGCGCAACGCTTGCGCCCGATGGCATGCTTGGGCTGGGGGTGCAGGGCGTGGCTGCGGGTACCGCCGCCTTGCCGCAGGTGCTCGATACGTTCTCTACGGCAACCGCGGCGCTCGGCCAGGGCAACGTCGCGCTCGGGCAGGCGCTTGATGCCGTGGGCACGGGCATATCTGGCCTGGGTGAGGGCATCTCGGTGATGGCCTCGGCAGAAGGGCAGCTTGCGTCGGGCGTCGGTCAGCTTCGCGAGGGGCAGGAAACGATCAACGATACGCTGTCGTCTTCCGGAGAGAGCCTGGGCGCCGCCTCGTCCCAGGCGGAGGAGCGGGCTGAGGCCGCGGCGGCGCCCGTTTCCTTCACCACGGAAGCGCGCAACCGCGTCTCGGAGCCCATGCAGGTCGCGCCGATTGCGTTCGCGGTGGCCCTCTGGCTCGGCGCGCTGCTGGTGGCTGTCGTGATGCCTCCGCTCGATGGGCGCGTCGTCTTGGCGGGCCGCGCGCTGCCGGCGGCGCTCTCGGGCTTTGTCGTTTCGGCGGGCGTGGCGCTCGTTCAGGCGATTGCCGTGGCGCTTGCCGTTATCTTCGCCCCAGGGAGCGCCCCTGCGAATACGCCCGCGTTCTGCGCCATCGTGGTTCTGGCAGCGCTGTCGTTCGCAGCGATTGGTCAGGGCGCGCGAGCTCTCTGCGGACGCGCGGCGGTCCCCGTGCTCGTGTTCCTGCTGGCGCTTCAGCTCGTGTGCGCGGGGAGCGTGCTGCCCGCGTCCTTCGCGAGTGGGGCCTTTGAGGCACTCGGGGCGGTCTTGCCCGTGCCGCAGCTTGCCGAGGGCCTGCGCGGAGCCATGGCGGGCCCTGCGTCCGGCGCGGGCGGCGCCTGCGTGGCGCTCACGGTCTGGCTCGCCATCGGCCTTGCGGCAACTGTCGCAGCTGCGCGGGTGCGCACGCATATTCGTCCCGAGCGTGTGTTCGCTGGCTGAGGCACGGTCGATGAGACAAGGGATGAGACAGTTTGACCCGGCACCGCTGTCTCATGTGAGACGGATTAACCCGGCACCGTTGTCTCACTGAAGCCCGCAGCGGCGATGGCGGCAATAATAGATGTGGCGCTTGTGCGCGGGCGCATGCGTGTCCGCGCGGCGCGGTACAATCACGTAGCCGAATAGCCCGGGGGAATGGTAACGGTCCCCGGACGTCATACGAAAGGGGCTCATATGCCAGATCAGATTCGTTCCACCTCACCCACCTGCGCCTCGGCGTGCGAATCCACGCCGCGCAGCTACCTCTTTACCTCTGAGTCCGTGACGGAGGGCCATCCCGATAAGATTGCCGACCAGATCTCGGATGCAGTGCTCGACGCCATCCTCGACAAGGAGGCGCGCCTCGAAGCCATGGGCTACGTGGATACGGACGGCGTTCCCGCCAAGCTCGAAAACGTGCGATGCGCTGCCGAGACGCTTCTCACCACCGGTATGGTCGTCATCTCGGGCGAGATTCGCACCCAGGCCTATGTCGACGTGCAGCAGATCGCGCGTGACGTCATCTGCCGCATCGGTTACGACCGGGCGGAGTACGGCTTCGACGGCCATGCATGCGGCGTCATCAACATGATCCACGGCCAAAGCTCGGATATCGCGCAGGGTGTGGACGAGAGCTTTGATGTGCAGGCCGGCACCACAACCGACCCGCTCGACCTTATCGGCGCTGGCGACCAGGGCATGATGTTCGGGTACGCCACCGACGAGACCTCTGCCTTCATGCCTATGCCGCACTATCTGGCGAGCCGCTTGGCAGAGCGCCTGGCGGCAGTTCGCCACGACGGCACGCTCCCGTACCTTCGCCCGGACGGCAAGACCCAGGTGACCGTGCGCTATGAGGACGACCGTCCCGTCTCGGTGGAGACGGTCGTGATCTCTACGCAGCATGCCCCCGAGGTCGAGGACATGGGCGTTATCAAAGAGGATATGCTGAAGCACGTCATCGCGCCCGTGCTCGATGGGGCGGGCATCCCTTGGGGCGGCGCCCGGGTCTATGTGAACCCCACCGGCCGCTTCGTGGTGGGCGGTCCCATGGGCGACACCGGCCTTACCGGTCGCAAGATCATCGTCGACACCTACGGCGGCACGGGTCGCCACGGCGGTGGCGCCTTCTCGGGCAAGGACTGCACGAAGGTCGATCGTTCCGCCGCCTACGCCGCGCGCTGGGTGGCCAAGAACGTGGTCGCCGCCGGCCTTGCCCGCCGTTGCGAGGTTCAGCTTGCCTACGCCATCGGCGTGGCGCGCCCGCTCTCCATCATGGTCGACACGTTCGGGACGTCTGTCGTTGCCGAAGATGCGATCGAGCGCGCTGTGGAAGAGGTGTTCGATCTTCGCCCCGGTGCCATCATCCGCGATCTCGACCTGCGCCGTCCCATCTACGAGAAGACGGCGGCCTATGGGCACTTCGGTCGTGACGACGAGGACTTTACATGGGAGCATACGGACCGCGTGGACGAGCTGCGCGCCGCGTGCGGCCTCTAGACAACGATCATCCATTCGCGGGATTTGATGTGCATGGCTGAGCAGCTTTCGCTGTGGGATTTGGTAGGGGAAGAGGGCGACGGGGGAGCGTGCTCTCCTGATGGCATGGAGCCGCTTCGCCCGGCTGACGCTACCCCGGACGCCTCTTCGGAGGGGGCTGTAGCGCCGGATGGCATCGTGTCCTCCTGGGGCGCAGGCCGAACGCGCGCCGCGGCCGGCCTCGTTCCCGATACCGTGACGGCTTCGGGCGAGCGCCGGCTTGCACAGGGTTCGGAGCCCGTGTGCGGCTACGTCTCCGTGGTGGTCGACGTTCCCTCGCGTGCGCTGTCTGATCCCTTCGCCTATGCGGCTCCCGCATCGTTTGATGATGAGGCGGTGCCGGGCGCCATCGTGCTCGTCTCGTTCCATCGCCGCATGGTTGCCGGCTACGTCGTTATGCGCGCCTCCGAGCTGGCTGAGCTGCCGGGAGCGGCGGGCCTTGCGCCCGAGCGCGTGCTGCCTGTGCGCTCCGTGCTCGCCGAGCGCGCTTTCGGTCCGGTATCTGCGCAGCTCGCCTTCTGGATGTCGCGCGAATACGTTGCCTCGGTCGCTGAGTGCCTCCGCCTATTCTTGCCTCCCAAGGCAACGCCGCGCGTGCGCAAGCTCGAGGACGGCAGCTACGAGGTGGAGCGTCCCAAGACGAAGGAGGTGCACGAGCGGTGGGTGACCCTTACCGATGAAGGCCGCGGCTATAGGCCCGCCGTCAACGCGCATCGCCAGCGCCAGCTCATGGATGCCCTGTCCTGCGGGCCGGTGACCACGCGCGAGCTCAACTTCCTCTATTCCAGCATGTCGGCGACGATAAGAACGCTTGAGAAGAAGGGCATCGTTGCCATCGAGGAACGTCGTGCCTGGCGCGGCGTGCCGTCTGAGGAGCACCGTCTCTCGTCTGCGCGCGCGCAGGTTCCGGAAAGCTTGACGGAAGGCCAGCGCGTCGCGCTTGCCGCCATCGAGCGCGCGCGGAAGGCCGAGGCCGGCGATGTGGTGGTCATCGATGGGGTGACTGGTTCGGGCAAGACGGAGGTCTACCTCTCCGCCATCGAGCCCGTGCTCGCGGCGGGAAAGTCCGCGTGCGTGCTCGTGCCCGAGATCTCGCTCACCGCGCAGACGGTCGGCCGTTTCAGGTCGCGTTTCGGGGACGCGGTTGCCGTGTTCCACTCGCGCCTTTCTGACGGGGAGCGGCTCGACCAATGGGATATGGTACGAAGCGGGGCGGCGCGCGTTGTTGTGGGCGCGCGCTCGGCGTTGTTCTGCCCGTACCGGGAGCTCGGCATCATCATCATCGACGAGGAGCACGAGCAGAGCTATAAGCAGGGCTCGAGCCCGCGCTACCATGCGCGCGATGTTGCGGCCGAGATGGCGCGGCGCTATGGCTGCCCGCTCGTCTTGGGATCCGCCACGCCCTCGTCTGAGGCGCTCGAGCGCTGCCGCCGGGGGGCTCATCGCGGCCAGGCGTGGACTCGAGTCGAGATGCCTGAGCGTCCCGGCGGGGCGGTGCTTCCGCGCATCGTCGTGGCAGATTTGAGGCGCGAGTTCTCCGGCGGAAGCCGATCGATATTCTCCCGCCCGCTTCACGATGCGCTCATGGGAATCGTCGAGCGCCGTGAGAAGGCGGTGCTCCTCCATAACCGTCGCGGCTTCGCTCCGTTCCTCATGTGCCGGGAATGCGGATGCGTTCCCACATGCAAGCATTGCTCGACGGCGCTCACCTACCATGAGCGTACGCATACCCTTGAATGCCATACGTGCGGGTCGGTCTATCGCGTGCGGCCGTATCCGGCGCCGGGTTCGCGTTGCCCGCAGTGCGGGAGCCCGTATCTCGCTAAGATGGGGTTGGGGACGCAGCAGGTAGAAGATGCCCTCAGGCAACTGCTTCCGAGCGATGTTGCCGTGATTCGCATGGATGCCGACTCCACGCGCGGCAAGGATGGCCACGCCCGGCTCCTCGAGGAATTCGATGCGGCTGAGTGCGCCGTGCTGCTGGGAACGCAGATGATCGCGAAGGGCCTCGATTTCCCCGAGGTCACGCTCGTGGGCGTCATCAATGCCGACTACGCGCTCAAGATGCCCGATTTCCGTGCGAGCGAGCGCGCCTACGACCTACTCGAGCAGGTGGCCGGTCGAGCGGGGCGCGGCGAGCGTCCGGGTGAGGTCATCATCCAGACCTATCTGCCGCACGACCCCGTCATCCGTGCCGTGGCGTCGCATGACCGCTCGGTCTTCCTCAGCCACGACCTTGCCATGCGCCTTGATGCCCAGTACCCGCCCTACGTGCGCCTGGTGAACGTCGTGTGCCGCGGCCGCTCGGAGGAGCGCACGCGTTCCTTTGCCAATCGCTTTGCCACGGAGGTGCGGCGCGTGCTCAAGCTCAGGGCGCCGGCATCTGCGGGCAGGGGCAGCGGTCTGGCGGTGAGCGGCCTTCCGGTAGTGCTCGGACCCGCGAGCTGTGTCATCGAGCGGGCGAAGGACCGGTATCGTTTCCATTTCCTCGTCAAGGCCCCGCTCGACTACGATGTCTCGTCTGCTATCGCCGAGGCGCTGGCCCGCGTGGGCGAGGAGCGCGGCATCAGCATCTCCGTCGACGTCGACCCTTACGACCTCATGTGAGGCAAAGGGGCGGCTCTTTGTCTTACCCCGTGCCTGCGGGTTTTATCGTGAAGCGCTGCGGGCGGCGGGTTCGCGCGCGGCGCGTGGGGGTACAGTGGTTAGCGTTTGAGAGTACCGCGCGCAGGCGGCGCGCCGACATAGGGAAGGTTGCCATGGAAGTGAACGGAATCGTGCTTTCTCCCGACCCGCGCTTGCGGCAGGAGTGCAAGCCCATCGAAGAGATAACGCCCGAAATCGAGGCGCTCGCCGAGCGTATGAAGCGCGAGATGTTCGAAAATGCCGGAGTCGGCCTTGCCGCCCCGCAAATTGGCGAGCTCGTGCAGCTGGTGGTCATCGACACGGACTACGAGTCGGCTGACGATTACGATCCGATCGTTCTCATCAATCCCGTTATCGTCGAGCAGTCTGACCACCTCGTCCCCTTCTCGGAGGGATGCCTTTCCATCCCGGGTGTGAGTTGCGAGATCAAGCGTCCCGACCGCGTGGTGGTGGAAGCGTACGACCTCGATGCGAACCTTATGCGCTACGAGGCCGAGGGCGGCGTGTTCTGCGTGTGCCTGCAGCACGAAATCGACCACCTGCACGGTATCACCATGTTCGAGCGACTCGAGCCTGCCCAGCGCATGCATGCCATGCGCGAGTACCAGGAGGCGCTGCGCCGCGGAGCCAAGCCCGGCGAAACGGAGTAAGCACCCTCTTTTTTTCCTGCGCGAGTTTCGAGCCCCCTCCGATTCCGTTTGCCCGTCGTGAGTTCCGCAGCCGCCTCAGCATGGCTGAGGCGGCGAGGACTGCCCGAACGCTGGGCAAACGGAATCGGAGGTTGCCGAGAAAGGAGCCCTCATGCGTGTCGTATTCATGGGAACGCCGGCTTTCGCTGTGCCCTCGCTCAGGGCGCTCGATGCCGCCTTCGATGTTGCCCTCGTGGTCACGCGGCCCGATGCGGTTCGCTCACGTGGCAAGAAGCTCGAACCCTCTCCCGTTAAGGAGGCGGCGCTCGAGCTCGGTCTTCCCGTGCTCGAGACCGCGCGCATGACCCCTGAGGCGCTCGAGGCTCTGCGTGCCGCTCAAGCCGATGTGTTCTGCGTGGCGGCTTACGGGTGCATCCTGCCCAACGAGGTCCTCACCATGGCTCCTGCCGGGTGCGTGAACGTGCACGCGTCGCTTCTACCCCGTTGGCGCGGCGCGGCTCCCATCCAGCGCTGCATTCTTGCCGGCGATGCCGAAACGGGCGTATCCATCATGCGCATCGGCCAGGGGGTCGATACGGGCGACTACTGCGCACAGGCTTCGTGCAGCGTTCCGGGCAAGACCGCGGACGAGCTTACCGCGGAGCTCGGCCAGCTCGGCGGCGACCTGCTCGTTAAGATGCTTCCCTCGATCGTTGACGGCACCGCGCCCTGGACCGTGCAGGATGAGTCGCTCGTCACCCACGCGGCAAAGATTTCCAAGGCAGAGATGCGCCTTGACCCCGCGGCGAGCGCGTGCGATAACGTGCGCCGTGTGCTCGCTTCCTCGGATGCGGCGCCTGCTCGCTGCGTCGTTGCAGGCAAGGCGGCTCGAATCGTCTTGGCGCAAGAAGCGCCCGCACCCTCTTCCATCTCGAACCTTGATGCCGGAGCATTCGCAATCCACGACAAGCGGCTGTACATGGGCTGTTCGGATGGAATCATCGAGGTCCTTGAGCTCAAGCCCGACGGAAAGCGTGCAATGGACGCTGCTTCATGGGCTGCGGGGCAGCGCGAGCGCGAGGGCAGTTGGGAGACGCTCTCGTGACGGAACTTTCACCCGCGCGCCGGGTTGCCCTCGATATCCTGCTCGATCTTGAGGAAAGCGGAGCCTATGCCCGCGACGGCCTCGACGCCTCGCCGGAGTTGCGTGAGCTGAGCCGCCGAGACGCCGGCCTTGCGACCCGCCTTGTGCTCGGTGTGGTGGCAACCTATGGCTGCCTCGACGAGCTTATCGATACCTACTGTGAGAAGCCCGGCCGTATGAACGCCCGCATTCGCGAGGCGCTTCGCATCGCGGCGTTCGAGATCGTCTATCTGGGCACTGAGCCCCGGGCGGCGGTGAGTCAGGGTGTGGAGCTCGTGCGCACCCGCGCGAAGAGCGCTGCGGGCTTCGCGAACGCCGTGCTCCGGCGCATCGTTGCCGACCGCGGGGTGTATCTGGCCGCCGAGGATGTTCCGGCGGGATCCGAGCGCGACACGGTCTCGGCTGCACGCTCGGCGGGCCTGCCGGCATGGCTTGCGGGGGAGGTCATTTCCTCGCTTGGTTTCGAGCGAGCTCGCCTGCTCTTTGGCTGCGAGCTTGAGCCGGCTCCCGTAGCGGTGCACCTCAACCCTCATGATGCTACGGCAGAAGACGTCCTTGCTGGCCTGCGCGTCGGTGCTTCTGATGTTCCCGAGCTACCCGGCTGCATCGCGCCGGTCGCCAGCTCAGAGCTTATGCATACCGATCTGCTCAAGCGTTCTGCCGTTGCGGTCTGCGACCTGAACGCCCAGGTGGTGGCGACGGCTGCCACGATGCCGGGCGACTGCCTCGAGGTTGGCGCGGGCCGCGGTACCAAGAGCTTCGTCATGGCGGCGCAAGCGACTCGCTGCGGCATGAGGCGCTCGGCTGTTGCGGTTGAGCTTTCAAAGAAGAAGAATCGCCTGAATCGTCGTCGCCTCGAGCGCGCTGGGCTCATCGAGGGCGTCTGCTTCGTCACCGGTGACGGTTGCGACCTTGATCGCGCCCTTTCCGAAACTGATCGTCGGGCAGGGGAGCGGCACCTCTTCGATAGCGTGCTTGTAGACGCGCCCTGCACCGGCACGGGCACCATGCGTCGACACCCCGAGATTCCCTGGCGCCTTCTGCCTGAAGATATCGATCGCGACATGCCCGGCTTGCAGCTTGCCCTGCTTACCGAGGCGGCGCGGCGCGTGCGTCCTGGCGGGCAGCTTATCTACGCGACCTGCTCGGTGCTCCAGCAGGAAAACGCGGCGGTGGTCGACGCTTTTCTCAATAGTGAGGTTGGCCGTGGCTTCGCGCTCGCGCCCGTCTCGCAGGCTCCGATATTCGAGCGCCCTGAGTTCGCTGATGCGGCCGCATACGTGCGCTCCCAGGAGACCGATCGTGGCCTCTTCCAAACCGTTCCCGCGCTCGACAGCTTCGATGGCCATTTCTGCGTCCGGCTTGTCCGTCGCAAAACCGCTTAGCGTCCGGGCGGGCTTCATATTGCTTTGCTCAGCGCCCTGTATGCTTCTTGCGAGAAGCATGCGGAGCAAGTTTTCAACTTTTGGGCACTTGATTGCGGGGTTGCTGAGTATCAAGCGCGAACGTGCGAAAAGGCAAGCCGTCTACCTGGTGTTTTCTTTCGGCCATCTGAGGGATACTTTCTCGTATGCCGCTGAAGTGCCCAAAAGTTGAAACTGCTTTTGCGAGGCCGCGCAGGCGACCCGGCGTTGCCGTGCAGACGACCCGGCGTTGCCGTGCATGCGGGCCACGCCGGATGCACGTGAGCGATTTCCGCATGCAGGGGGCATCTGGCGCGCTCACGGGCTCGTTGGACCCGTTTGGATTTGCAAAAGAAAGCGCTGGCCCACAAACGCGTGAGCCAGCGCAGGTAGCAGGTCGTATTGGGTTGGTGCGCCTACGCGTCTTTGTGCGGGCAGTTCTCGCAGGAATGCGACGAGCCGGCAGAAGCGCCGGAATCTGTAGATGCGCTGCTGTCGCTCGATCCAGAGGTCGCTTCCGTCGAGGAGCTCCCTCCGCGCTGATCGGTGTTGTAGAAGCCGCTTCCTGCGAACTTGATGCCGCTCGCGGTGAAGACCTTCTCGGCCTTCGCTCCGCACTTCGGGCAGCTCACCTCGGGGCGCTCGGTCATCGCGTGCTCAACTTCAAAGACTTCACCGCATGCGGTGCAACGGTAATCATAGCGTGCCATAGTTCTCCCAACGAAAGGATTGCATTCAAACAAACAACGGTACTGTACCCTAATCGCTCATCTAGCAACAGATGGGGCGACGGCTGTTCGGCTCACGATACGAAGCGGCCCGTCTCGCGCATGAGGGCGGCGGTAGGCTCAATCGCCCGAGCAACGTCCTCCTCGCACGCCTGCCAGCTCCAGTTGCCGCTCGCGACGCCGGGTACGTTCATGCGCGCTTCGTCACCGAGGCCGAGAACATCTTGCAACGGCATCATGACCACGCGCGCATCGCTCTCGAGCGCCTCTTTGACCAGCCGTGCCCCGAGTTCGCGCGCTGCCTTATCGTCATCCGGCGCAACGAGCGAGCTCGCGCAATGGCCCACGAGCGTCGTCGTGTCGTGCGTGGAGGTGTAGAACACCTTGCCGGGGTGCGGATGCAGCCCGTTTCGCACATCGTAGTCGGCGAACTCGAGCACATCCATGCCGGGGAAACCGCAGGTGCTCATGAGCGAGCGAACGCCCGGCGTGAGGATGCCGAGGTCTTCCGCAATGAAGGGAAGCGCTCCCAGCTCGTCGCGCGCGGCCCGGAAGAGGTCGATGCCAGGGCCTGCCAGCCACCTCCCGGCGCTACCCGGCATGCCGGCGGGGATGCTGTAGTAGTTATGGAATCCCAGGAAATGGTCGAGGCGCACATAGTCGTATAGGTCGCACGCGCGGGCGAGACGGTCGAGCCACCAACGGTAGCCGGCCTCGCGCATGCGGCCCCAACGGTACGTCGGGTTGCCCCAGACCTGCCCCTCGGGAGCGAAGCCATCGGGCGGCGCGCCGGCAATCTCAGTCGGGCGGCCGTCGCGATCGAGGTTGAAGAGCTCGGGCGCGCACCAGACGTCGGCGGAATCATCCGAGACGTACATGGGGATATCGCCGATCACCCCGATGCCGTGTTGATGGGCGTAGGAAAGGATCTCGCGCCATGCGGTATCGAAGCGATATTGGAGGTATGCCTGCGCCTCCGCCTCTGCGGCAAAGCGATCGTCCTTAAGAAAGGCTTCGTCGTAGCGTGCGAACTCGGCCGGCCAATCGCTACGCGGGGCGTCATCGAAATACGCTTTCACCGCCATGAAGGCGCAATAGGGCTTGAGCCAGCTCGCATGGCGCTTCTTGAACGCGCGGAAATCCATATCGAGCTTAGGTCCGCCCGTCATGCGCCAGCGGCGATAATCGCGCCGTAGCTCGTCTTCGGTCTCGGGGAGCAGCGCGATGTTGCCCGCGAAGGCCGACGGGCCGGAATACGGCGACCCGAAGGAGTCGGTGGGGTTGACCGGCAAGAGCTGCCAGTAGCGCATGCCCATGGCCTTCAGATGGTCGATGAAGCGCTTGGCAACGTCGCCGAGGGAGCCCTTTTTGCCCGATTCATCGGGTAGGGAAGTCACGTGGCAGAGCACGCCCGCACCGGGCTCCATGGGAAGCTGCAGGCGCTCCTCTTCGTGGAAATAGATCACCGCCGAGCCGAAGGGCCAAAGCGTAAACTCAACCATGCCATCCTCGGCAGGCGCAAGCTCGCCGCCCGAGATGATATCGGTCGCGCACGGACCCAGGGAAGGAACGCGCACCGTGTGGCTCTCGCACGAGCTCCGGTTGATAAGCACCGTCGCGGCCTCACCCTGAGCTCCCCGGCGCGTGTAGGCGAGTATGTCGTCGTCAGCGCCCTCGGGCACGAACGACTCGATGCTCCCGTTGACCATGAACGGAAGGGCGCGCCGCACGGCAGACGCGTTGCGGATGATGTCGAACATGTCGCGGTCGTGGATATCCTTCTCGAGCGGCATCGTGCGGCGGTTGCCGGGGTCTGATAGCCCCTCGAGGCAGAACTCATCGCCATAATAGATGGATGGAACGCCGGGGAAGGTCATCTGCATGAGCGTTGCCAGCCAGAAGCGGCTCTTGGCGAGCCCCATGGACTCGGGCGAGAGCCTCCACCGGCCGCGCTCTTCCTCGGGGAGCTTGCTCTCGTCGGGGCCGCCGCCGAGCAGCGAGGCAATGCGCGGGCGGTCGTGGCTGCCCAAGAGGTTGAGGCAGCACGCGAGTGCCTCGCGGGGGTAGTTCTCGCGCAGGCTCTCGATGGCCTCGACGGCGTCTGCGACGCCGGCATGGCCCAGCAGGAAGTTGAGCACCATGTCCCGGAACGGGTAGTTCATCGCCGAATCGAGCTCGTTGCCAAGCAGGTAGTGGCGCGGATAGCCGTAGCTGATCTTGTTGGAGGCATCCTCCCAGACCTCGCCGATAAGCACTCCATCGGGCTTTTCCTCAAGGAGCACGCGGCGGATATCCGAGATGAGCGACTCTTGCAGCTCGTCGGCCACATCGAGGCGCCAGCCGCGTGCGCCGGCGCGCGTCCAGCGGCGGATGACCCCGTTTTCACCAAGGAGGAGGTTGCGAACGGCGAGCGAATCTTGGTTCAGCGCCGGCATGTTGCCAATGCCCCACCAGCTCGCATAGGTTCCGTCCTCGTTGAGATGGTATGCGTCTTTCCAGCGCGAGCCCTCGCCCTGCCAGGCACCCGGCTCGGGATAGTTGCCATAGCGGTTGAAATAGACGGAATCATCGCCCGTGTGGTTGAATACACCGTCGAGGATGATTGAGATGCCGCGCGTACCGGCTTCTTCGCAGAGTTCGCGGAAATCTTCCTCAGTGCCGAGCATCGGGTCGATCTTGAGGTAGTCGGCGGTGTCGTAGCGATGGTTGCTTGCCGCCTCGAAGATGGGATTGAGGTAGATGGCGGTAAAGCCCATCTCGGCGAGCCGGTCAAGGTCCGCGGTGATGCCCTTTAAGGAGCCGCCATAGAAATCCCAGCTTGCGATGGAGCCGTCTTCTGCGCGCTCATAGCAGGGAGGTTCGTCCCAGTCTTCGACGATACGGCGCGGAATGCCCGCTTTGGGTTGTTCAAGCACGCGCTCGCAGCGTTCCCGCCACGCAGCGTCCCGGCGATAGCGGTCGGGGAAGATCTGGTAGACCATGCCGCGTTCGTACCAGCTGGGGCGGATGGCGCGGTGCTTATAGACGGTAAGCTGGAATGACGGGCACTCAGGGTAGGTGTACGTGGCGCCCTCGCCCCCCGTGCGACCCTCGGGTGCACCGAGGTAGAGGGTACGGGTTGAGTCCTCGAACGTCGCCGTCACATTGAAGCGATACCACATGAGTGCGGGCTCAGGGCAGGGCAGGGTGACGGTGAAGATGCCGTCGGCCTCATAGCGCAGGGGGATAATCGTCTCGCCCTTCCCGTCGATCCAGACACGCAGATCGATGGAGATGGTGCGCGGTTCGGCATCCTCGACGAGCACCGAGAGGGTGACATCCGTCCCCTTCTCGACGGCGCCGAAGGGGGAGCGGAACTGCGAGAGGCGGCTGTTGTGAATGAGTCTCATAGAAGTCCGATCATGACGAGCTCTTGTATCGCTGTTCTCTTGGGGAGGAGATGGCGGTCCAAGTAGCAAACAAACTTCTTAATTATAGGCGCTATCATGCCACTTGGTAGTATATTCGCTGGATTCACTGGGTACTCTGGTTTTCTATGCAAGCAAAAGGCGGGCAAGCACCTTGGTGCCTGCCCGCCTTCCCTGTAGAGGCTGCAGAAGCGCGCTAGCGTTTGCGCGTCGTGCGCTTAGCTGCGGAAACGCTCTTTGCCTTGGGGGCCGGCTTATCAGCTGGCGTCGCGGCGGAGGAATCCTGCGCGGCGGCCTTCGGGGCCGCTGCTTTTGCTGCCGTCGCCTTGGGGGCCGCGGGCTTTGCAGTCGCCTTTGCTGCCGATGAGGTGGCTGCCTTCGAGGTGCTTGCCTTGGCTGGTGCCGTCTTCGCCGCGGCGGCCTTCGGGGCCGTCTTGGCCGAAGTGGCCTTCGGGGCCGTTGCGGCTGCGGTAGCGGGCTTATCCGCCGCCGTCTTGGTGGCTGCAGCCTTGGCGGGAGCGGCCTTCGTGGTGGTCGACTTGGTGGCAGTCTTGGACGCCGATGCGGTGGACGGCTTCTTGGCCGTGGTCTTTGCGGCTGTTGCCTTAGTTGCCGTGGCCTTGGCCTCCGTGGTCTTGGATGCAGCCGTCTTGGTGGCGGCAGCCTTGGATGCAGCCGTCTTGGTGGCCGTTGCCGTCGCGGCAGGCTTTTCGGCAGCCTTCGTAGCGGTCGACTTCGTTGCTGCCGTCTTGCGCGCCGCCGGTTTCTTCGCGGCGGTCTTGGATGCGGTGGTCTTCTTCGCAGCCGTCTTCTTGGCTGGCTCGGTGGCAGGCTCTGCCTTCGGTGCGGGCTCCTCGGCCTTTGCCGGAGCCTCTGCCTTGGCGTCATCAGCGGGCTCGGCAGCTTGCTCAGCCTTCGGTGCGGGCTCAACCTTCGTTGCCGTCGGCTCCGGCGCCGGTGCCGCGGGCTCTGCCTCAACAGCCACGGGCTCAGCGGGCGCAGACTCTTGAACCACGGGCTCGGGCTTCGTGATGTCGATCTCGGGATGCAGGTTGTGGTAGAGGTTCATGTACTCATCGGCAGAGCGGACCCAGCTAAAATCGGCTGCCATGGCGTTTTGCACAAGGTGATCCCATGCTGCGTGGTCGTCCCAGTACAGGCGTGCCCCGCGGAACACGGCATCGCCCATCTCGTCGCCGTTGAAGTTCGCGAACGTGAAGCCCGTGCCCTCGCCGGTGAACTGGTTGTAGGGGGCCACGGTGTCGCGCAGACCGCCCGTCTCACGCACCACCGGCAGGGTGCCGTAGCGCATGGCGATCATCTGCGAGAGGCCGCACGGCTCGAAGAGCGACGGCATGAGGAACATGTCGGCGCCGGCATACATGCGATGCGAGAGGGCGTTGTCGAACGTGATGCGCGCGGCGCAGGTGCCCGGATACTTATTGGCGAAGTAGCGCATCGGCTCCTCGTAATCGCCGGTGCCGAGCACGGCCACCTGCACGCCGCCGGAAAGGATGCGGTCGAGCGCGTACGTGACGAGGTCCATGCCCTTCTGGCGGGTGAGGCGCGTGACCATGACCATGAGCGGGCGGTCGTCGCGCACCTCGAGCCCCAGCTCCTCCTGGAGAGCGGCCTTGCAGGCCTTCTTGCCCGACATATCTGCCGCGGAGTAGTTGGCGTGAATCATCGGGTCGGTCGCCGGGTTCCAGGCGTCGGTATCGATGCCGTTCAGAATGCCGGAAAGCACGTTCGAGCGACGGCGCAGGATCCCGTCGAGGCCCTCGCCGTACTCAGGCGTCTGGATCTCCCAGGCGTAGCTCGGGCTCACCGTGGTGATGGCATCGGAGTAATCGAGCGCGCCCTGCATGTAGTTGATCGAGCGCTCGTCGCAGCGCAGCTGGCGCGCGGCGTTGGGGATGTGCGCCATGCCGAGGATGTCGTTCAAGATGGTATCGGCGTACTGGCCCTGGAATGCGATGTTATGAATCGAGAAGACCGTCTTCACGCGCTCGTAGAGCGGAAGGCCCTGGTAGAACTCGCGGAGGAACACCGGTGCGAGGGCGGTGTGCCAGTCGTTGCAATGGAGCACGTCGCACTGGAAGCCCTCGGGCAGGTGCTGCAGACTCTCGGTAACGGCCTTCGAGAAGAAGGCGAAGCGCTCGCCGTCATCGAAGAAGCCATAGGGGTAGTCGCGCTTGAAGTAGCGCTCGTTATCGATGAAGAAGTACGTGACGCCGTCGATGACCAGGCGCTCCAAGCCGCAGTACTCGTTACGCCAACCAAGGCTCACGTAGAAGTCGGCGACGTGCTCCATGCGGTCGGTGTACTCGGAGGCGATGGTGCCGTATTTGGGCACCATGACGATCACGTCGGCGCCGGCGGCTACGAGCGCGCGGGGCAGCGATCCCGCGACATCGCCCAGGCCACCGGTCTTGACGAACGGGGCCGCCTCCGCAGAGGCGAACACCACCTGCATCTTTTTATCTGACATGCTATTCTCCCAACTCTCGCCCAAAAGGGCTGCTGCGTTCCGGCACGATGCCGGGTTTCGCAAACCGCCGCCCGGGATGCCCGAGCGGCGGTTCTAATGATACCTCGTATGCACGGGGGGTCGTCGGTTAGTTCATCTGCCCTTTACCAACGACGAGGATATCATCGGGCGTGCCGCACACCACGGTGTTCGAAGGCACGGTGTTGTCCTTATCGATGATGGCGCGCTCAACGCGTGCGCCGCTCTTGATGACGCAGGACTGCATGATGATGCTGTCCTGGACGCTGGCACCGCTCTCGACCACGACGCCGCGCGCCAAGATGGAGTTGCGCACGGTGCCCATGATCTCGCAGCCGGCGGAGATGAGGGAGTTCGTGGCATTGCTGCCGGTCGAGTACTTCGCCGGGGGCGCGTCGTGGGCCTTGGTGAGAATCGGACGGTCGCGACGGAAGAGCTGGTCGGACGCGACGGGGTTCAGCAGCTCCATGCTGCGCTCGTAATAGGTCTTCTCGTCGAAGATGCCCATCGCGAGGCCCTTGAACTCGTAGCTGCACACATCGATGAGCGAGAAGTCGGGCTCGGTCGCCTCGAAGACATCGAGGTAGTCCGACGTGGCGTAGCGGTCGATGATCTGCAGCAGGAGGTCGCGGTTGATGACGAAGCAGTCGAGGAACTTGTTGTCACCGTACTCGCAGCCGAGCTTCACGTGGCTCACGCGGCCCGCATCGCCGATGATGAGTGAGGTGCAGTCGGTCTGGCTGCGCTCAGCCTTGACGTAGACCATGGTGATGCCCGCGCCGGAGCGCTCGTGGGCGGCGATGATCTCGTCGAGCTCGAGGTTGAAGATGATGTTCGAGCCCATCATGACCACATAGGGCTCCTGGGCGCGGGTGAAGAGCTCCTTGTTGGCGATGATGTCGCGCAGCAGGAAGCGACGGCCGCGCTTGGTCCCGCCGAAGGGGGAGCCGGGAACAGGGAAGAGGCCGCCCTTCTTGCGGTCGAGCATCCAATCCTTGCCGTGGCCCACATGGTCGATGATGGAGCGGTAGTTACCGGGCATCACGAGGCCGACGGTCTTGATGCCGGCGTTCGCCATGTTGGAGAGCGGGAAATCGATCAGGCGGTAACGCCCGATGAACGGGATGGACGCGATGGGGCGCGAGTCGAGCAGCACGCTCGTGGCCTCGCTCGCGTAGTTGGCAGTGATGTAGCCGATGGCCTTATGGTTGATCATCGGATCATTCCCCCTTCCCGATCACCACGTCGTTTCCAACGACGGCGGTGTCCTTCGTTGTATCGACGGATCCGAGCTTCACGCCCTCTTCGACCACGGCGTTCTCTCCCAGGATGGCGCGGCTCACATGGGCACCGCACTTCACGACGGCACCGGGCAGAAGCACGGAGTCCTCGACCACGGCGCGCTCCTCAATGACCGCGTCGGTGGAGATGATGGAGTGGCGGGCGGTGCCCAGGACCTTGCAGCCGTTAGAGATGAGGCAGTCGTCAACGCGGCCGTCGGGCCCGATGTAGTGCGGCGGGCGCGTCGTATCGTTCGACATGACCGGCGTCGTGTTGTCGAAGAGGTCAAATGCGGGGTTCTGGCCAAGAAGGTCCATCGAGGTCTCGTGGTAGCTCGCGATGGTGCCGACGTCGCGCCAGAAGCCATGGAACTCGTGGACGAACAGGCGCTTGCCCGCGGCCAGCGCGCCGGGGATGATGTCGCCGCCGAAGTCGTGGCTCGAGCGCGGGTCCGTGGCGTCGTCCTCAAGGGTCTTGATGAGGTAGTCCGCCGTGAAGATGTAGATGCCCATGGACGCGAGGTTCGAATCGGGCTTCTCGGGCTTCTCGGTGAACTTGGTGATGCGGCCGTCCTCGTCGGCGGTAAGGATGCCGAAGCGGCTGGCCTCCTCCCAGGGCACGGGCATGACCGCGATCGTGAGGTCGGCCTGGTTGGCGATGTGCGCATCGAGCATGGCGCGATAGTCCATGCGATAGAGCGCGTCGCCGGAAAGGATCATCACGTACTCAGGGTCGTGAGACTTGATGTAGTCGAGGTTCTGCGTCACGGCATCGGCAGTGCCCGCGTACCACGCGCCACCTTCCTGCGTGGCATACGGGGGCAGGATGGATACGCCGGCGCCCAGCTCGTCGAGGTCCCAGGCAGCACCGGAACCGAGGTAGGCATGAAGCTGATAGGGACGATACTGGGTGAGCACGCCGACGGTGTCGATGCCGGAGTTCGCGCAGTTGGACAGCGTGAAGTCGATGATGCGATACTTCCCCCCGAATGAGACCGCGGGTTTCGCGATCTTCGATGTGAGCGCCCCGAGCCTCGATCCCTGTCCTCCAGCGAGGAGCATGGCGATGCATTCTTTTTTGCTCATCTGTTCTCCTTCTAAATGGTCCTAATCCTTTCCAGCCCCGCGTTTAGGCCCGCGAGGAGGGCACGGTCGGCTCCTATACGTTTGCGGGCATCACGCTCCCCAGATCTCGTCGCGGTACTCGCGGATCGTGCGGTCGCTCGAGAACCAGCCCGAGGACGCGGTGTTGTGAAGAGCCATCTTGTTCCATGCTGCATGGTCGCTGTAGCTCGCGGTGAGCTCTTCCCAAGCCTCGACGTAGGAATGGAAGTCCTTCATCACGAAGTCGGCGTCGTTGTTGAGCATGATCTCGTGGCGAATGCTCTCGAAGCTGCCCGAGAGGCCGGCGAAGGTGTCGTCGGTGAGCTCGTCTATGATGCGGCCCAAGCGGTCGGGATCGCCGTTGTACATGTCCCAAGCGAAATGCATGCCGCTCGCGCGGAGCTCGTCCACCTCGGGCGCGGTGAGGCCGAAGATCTTCTCGTTCTCGCGGCCGGCGAGGTTCACGATCTCGATGTTCGCGCCGTCCATGGTGCCGAGTGTGATGGCACCGTTCATCATGAGCTTCATGTTCGAGGTGCCCGAGGCCTCCATGCCGGCGGTCGAGATCTGCTCGGAGATCTCGGCGGAGGGATAGATGAGCTGGGCGTTGGAGACGCGGAAGTTGGGGATGAAGCAGACCTTCATCACGCCGTTCACGCGGCTGTCGTTGTTGATGACGTCGGCCACGGAGTTGATGAGGCGGATCGTCTCCTTGGCGAAGGCGTAGCTCGAGGCGGCCTTGCCCGAGAAGATGAAGGTTGTGGGCGCCACGCGGAAGTTGGGGTCGGCGAGGCGGCGGTTGTAGATGTCCATCACCTTGAAGATGTTCAGGAGCTGGCGCTTGTAGGCATGGAAGCGCTTTACCTGCACGTCGAAGATGGTGTTGGGGTCGATGTCGAGGCCGCATTCGCGCTTGACGTAGTTGGCCAGGCGCACCTTGTTGTCGTGCTTGGCGCGGCCCACCTGCTCCAGGAAGGCGGGGTCGTTCTCGAATTCGACGAGCTTGGCGAGCTCGTCGGCGTTATCGAGCCAGCCCGTGCCGATGGCCTCGGTGATGAGCTTGGCATAGGCCGGGTTCGCTTCGGCGAGGAAGCGACGGTGCGCGATGCCGTTCGTCTTGTTGTTGAACTTCTCGGGGGTGAGCGCGTAGAAGTCTTTCAGAGTGTCGCGCTTCAGGATGTCGGTATGGATCTTGGCCACGCCGTTCACCGAGTGGCTGCAGATCACCGAGAGGCACGCCATGCGCACCTGGCCGTCCCAGAGCACGGCGGTCTGGCGCAGGCGATCCTGCCAGTCGGGCGCGGAGCGGTCGAAGTCGTCGCGCCAGCGGCGGCTGATCTCCTCGATGATCATGTAGAGGCGCGGGAGCAGTTTGGAGAAGGTGCTGATGGGCCACTTCTCGAGCGCCTCGGGCAGGATCGTGTGGTTGGTGTAGGAGATGGTTTTCGTGGTGATATCCCACGCCTCGTCCCACTCGAGGCCCTCCTCGTCGATGAGGACGCGCATGAGCTCAGGGCCGCACATGGCCGGGTGGGTATCGTTGGTGTGGATCGCGACGTATTGGGGCAGGAGCTTCCAGTCGGAGCCGTGCTCGCTGCGGAAGGTGTCGAGCACGCTCGAGAGGCCCGCCGACACGAAGAGGTATTCCTGCTTAAGGCGCAGGAGCCGTCCGTGCTCGCCCGCGTCGTTGGGGTAGAGGATGGCGCTGATGGCCTCAGCTTCGGCGCGATGACGGTCGGCGTCGGCATAGTCGCCGCGGTTGAAGGCCTCCAGGTCGAAGACCTCCTCAACGGGCTCGGCGCTCCAGACGCGAAGCTTGTTCACCGTCTTTCCGCCGTAACCGACCACGGGAATGTCGTACGGCACGGCGAGCACGTCCTCGGTGTCCACGGTGCGGAAGCACATGCGTCCGTCGCGCTCATACTGCTCGACATGGCCGCCGAAGCCGATGCGGACGGCCTTGTCCGGGCGGCGCACCTCCCAGGGGTAGCCGTGGGAGAGCCATTCGTCGGTGGTCTCGTGCTGGGCACCGTTCACGATCTCCTGCTTGAAGAGGCCGTAGCGATAGCGCATGCCGTTGCCGTAACCCGCGATGCCCTCGTGCGCCATGGAGTCGAGGAAGCAGGCGGCGAGGCGGCCCAAGCCGCCATTGCCGAGCGCCGGATCGGGCTCGTACTCCTCGAGCGCGTCGAGGTCGCACCCAAGCTCGGCCAGGCCGTCCTTCACAAGGTCACGGATGCCAAGGTTCAGCAGGTAGTTATCGAGCAGGCGACCGATCAGGAACTCGATTGAGAAATAGTAGACGCGCTTTTGGCCGGTTTCCTTCACGCGCTCCTCGGTCTCGGTCTGGATGGCGCGCGATTTGGAGGCGATGAGCTTGACGAGCGCGTCGAAGCGATCGATGTCGCTCGTATCCTCGAACGGCTTGCCCGAGAGCGACATCACCGACGACTCGTAGAGCTCGATGAACTCCTCTTTGCTTTCGAAAACGGTATTCATACGTTCCTTTCCAATGCTGTACCGTGCGGTACGCGGTCAGATATGTCCCCTTTGGGATCCCCTGCCTCCTACTTCGCGGAGCCTGGGGTAGAGGTCTTCTTAGCGGTGGACTTTGCGGTGGTCTTTGCTCCCGTCTTGTTCGTTGAAGCGGCGGTAGCCGTCTTCTTCTTGGCAGACGAGGCCGTGGTCTTCGTCGTGGTCGTCTTCTTGGTGGAAGCCGATTTAGTCGTCTTTGTAGCGGTCTTCGTGGCCGTGGTCTTCGCGGTTGAAGATTTTGCGGCCGAAGCCTTGGCAGTTGAAGTCTTGGTAGCCGATTTCGCCGTGGTCTTCTTGGCTGTAGGGGCTTTTGAGACAGTGGTCTTCGCGGCTGCTGCCGAGCGCTTGGGTGCCGGCTTCTTGGTGGGCGCGGCGCTTGGGTCGGTGATCGGCGCCTCGGTGTAGGCGGTCAAGCGGCGCTTCGGCGCGGGCGGCACGAAGGTGCTCGGTCCCACGCGCTTGAGCACGAGGCCGGAAAGCCCGGGAAGCGCGATGGTGAGCGAGTTTTCGCGGCCGTTCCACGGGTACGGGACGCTCATATAGGACTCGTTATCGGTGTAGCCGCTTCCGCCGTACTCGGGATCGTCGGAGTTGAAGATGACCTCCCACTCGCCCTCGCTCGGCACGCCAAGGTGGAACTGCTCGTAGGAGGCCGGATCGAAGTTGATTACCACGACGAGGTCGTTCGCCGGATCTTCGCCGCGGCGCACGAAGGTGATGATGGATTGCTGGGAGTTATCGGCGTCGATCCACGAGAAGCCGTCGTCGGTGTAGGAGCGCTCCCAGAACGCGGGCTCGTTCTTATAAAGGTGGTTAAGCGCCTTGATGAACTGCTGGTGCCGCGCGTGCGTGGCGAACTGTTCCGTGAGGAACCATTCGATGGACTCGTAGTAGCGCCATTCGATGAACTCGGCAATCTCGTCGCCCATGAACGAGAGCTGCGCGCCGGGGTGCGTGGCTTGGTAGAACGCGAGGGTGCGGAGTCCTGCGAACTGGCGCCACCAGTCGCCCGGCATGCGTCCGATGAGCGAGCACTTGCCATTGACAACCTCGTCGTGCGAGAGCGGCAAGATGAAGTTCTCGTTGAACGCGTACATCATCGAGAAGGTGAGCATGCGATGGTTGCCCGGGCGCCAGGGGAAATCGGTCTGCATATAGTGCAGGGTGTCGTTCATCCAGCCCATGTCCCACTTGTAGTGGAAGCCCAGGCCGCCCTCCTCGGGCGGGTAGGTCACGAGCGGCCAGGCGGTCGACTCCTCGGCGATCATCATGACATCGGGGAATTCACGGCCCACGGCAGCGTTGACCTGGCGAATGAATGCCGATGCATCAAGGTCTTCCTCGGTGCCGTACTTGTTGAACTTCTTTTGGCCGGGGTCGTCCACGCCGAAGTTGAGGTAAAGCATGCTCGAGACGCCGTCCATGCGGATGCCGTCGGCATGGAAGTTCTCGAGCCAGAACAGGGCGTTGGAGACCAGGAAGCTGCGTACCTCGCCGCGTCCAAAATCGAACTTATGCGTTCCCCAGTTCGGGTGAATCTCGCGCTCGAAGAGCATCTTGCCGTTGAAGGTGGCGAGGCCCTCGTCGTTGGCGCAGAAGCCACCGGGCACCCAGTCGAGGATCACCCCGATGCCGGCTTCATGGCAGGCGTCGACGAAATGCATGAACTGCTTGGGCGTGCCGTAGCGCGCGGTCGCCGCGTAGTAGCCCGTGGGCTGGTAGCCCCAGGAACCATCGAAGGGGTGTTCCATGACGGGCATGACCTCGATATGGGTGTAGCCCATGTCGCGCACGTAGTCGACGAGCTCGACCGAGAGGTCGTCATAAGAGTAGTAGGTGCCGCGCTGAGCGGGGAAGGGGTCCCCGGGGCCGGGGTAGTTGCCGTTCTCATCGGGGTCGCCCTGCGGCTCGTTGCCATGGCGTTTCCAGCTGCCCAGATGAACCTCGTAAATGTTGAGCGGGCGCTCCATGTGGTTGTGCGCGCGGCGCTCTTCGAGCCAGGCGCCGTCGCCCCACTGGTACCCCTTGAGGTCCATGAGGCGCGATGCGGTGCCCGGTACATCTTCGGCGTAGAAGCCATACGGGTCGGCCTTGTAGAGCATGCGCCCGTCGTTCGTCTCGATCACGAACTTGTAGAGGTCGCCCTCCACGAGCCCGCCCACGAAGCCCTGCCAGATGCCGCTCGATTCAAGCGGGGAGAGCGGGTTCGCTGTGGGGTTCCAATCGTTGAAGTCGCCCACCACATGGACGGATTTCACGTCGGGAGCCCAGACGGCGAAATGCCAGCCATTCACACCCTCTTGGACATCGGGGTGGGCGCCGAGCTTCTCCCAGCTGCGCTGCCAGGTGCCGGCGGCAAACATATACCTATCGTTTTCGGTGATGATGAGGCACGGTTCCTGACCAGCCGACGTTGCAGTGCCGGAGGCAGACGTCTTCGGGGTCGCTTCGCTCTTCTTCACGCGCACTTCCAATCGTCAGGGCGGCGTACCGCCATCGATAGAGTTGTCGCGGGTTCCGGAGTGCCTCAGCATAACGATCGGTTCTGTTCCACGAGCAGAGGCAAGTGGAACCTGGACGTGTCTAGGATACCACCGGAGGAACTCTGTCTACCCGGTAAGCCGAGGGGCGGTAGCTATTGTTTCGTAGGCGTGCGGTTGGCTGAAATATACCCCGATGCTTGCAGTCTCCTAACCTTGCCACGGGCTCGGTGTGGTACCATGGCGGCGTTTGTGACCTGCTGGGGCGCCGCGCGCCCGTGCGAAGATTGGAAGGCCCGAGCTATGGTGTATCCCCCGGTGTTCGTGTTCGACTGCGACGGCACCCTGCTCGACTCTATGGGCATGTGGCTAAGCTGCCAACCCAAGCTGCTTGCATCGTACGGCGTCGAAACCACGCCCGATGATTTTGCCCGGTTCGAGCATCTGTCTTTCGAGGATGAGTGCGCGGCATATCACGAGACCTGGGGCGTTGGGAATTCCGGCAAAGAGGTGCTCGACCGCTTTAACGACATGCTTGAGCAGGAGTATTCTCAGAACATCGTGGTTCTTCCCGGCGTGGTGGACTTTCTCGAATCGGCATCAGAGGCGGGCATCGCTCTTGCCATTGCCACTTCGACGCCGGCTCATCTGGTCCGTCTGGGGCTTTTTGCCAACGGCCTTGATCGGTTTTTCCCCGAGGTAACAACCACCGGTGAGGCGGGTCGCTCGAAGGAGTACCCCGATGTGTACGATCTTGCCCTGCGTCGCGCCTGCGAGCGCTGCAACCTTGCCGACGTGAGCCGCTCCGATGTCTGGGTGTTCGAGGATGCGCCCTTCGGTTTGCGCAGCGCGGGCCGTGCGGGCTACAACACGGTAGGCATCTTTGACCCCGCTGGGCGCGGCACGCGTGAAGAGGTGTTCTCCCTTGCGGATATCGCAATTGATTCATTCAAGGAGCTTTCGCTGAAACGCATCGCGGAATACCCGGTTTCCTCTCATGTGGGTGGCAGCCTCTCCCTTGATGCGGAAGGGCGCTCATGACGCACCGTGTCCTGCTCGTGGGAGGATCTCCCGAACCCTCTTCTGGCGATACTCTGCGGTGTGCGGCGAAAGATTGCTCTGCCGTCATTGCAATCGACCGCGGGCTTGATGCCCTGCTTGCAGCGGGTATAAGGTGCGATCTTTTCTGCGGAGACGCTGATTCGGTGAGCCCTGCCGGCGCCGAGCTCGTTCGAGCTGCCGAGGGCGCCGTTGAGTCGGATGCCTCCCAAGCTCCCGTTGATGTAGCGGGGGAGCACCTTGCCCACAGCTTCGATGTGGTGCGCTACGACCCCCATAAAGACGATACCGATCTGGGGTTGGCCCTCGCCGAGGTTGCCCGCCGCTGGCCCGATGCCAACCTGCGGTGTACATGCATGTCGGGTGGCGCGCCCGATCATGCCCTCGCAGTGCTCGGCCGCCTCGCTGCATATAGTGGTTACGTTGAAGTCTGGGAGGATGCGTTTGTGCAGCGTATCCTCAAGACGGGGGATTGCTGGGAACTTGCCGGCCATCGCGATGAGCGATTCACGTTCATCCCCCTTTCAGTGGAGGCGGTCGTCTCCGAGCGGGGTATGCGCTGGAACCTCGATCACAAGCGCGTCGCGCTCCTTTCTGATCTTGGAGTTTCTAACGTGATCGACTCAGACGGCGCTGCCATTAAGTGCCACGAGGGCGTCATTGCCGCCTGGGCCTTCAAAGGCTACTTCGCTGGCGCTTGATCAGCCGGTTTTCCGGTTTAGTGACCCCCTCTCGCCAGCCCCACTGCACGCGGCGAGCGCAGCGATGCCGCCCAATAACGCCACGACCCCATCCGCTGAGATGCCAGCCGTAAACGCAGGAAGCCCCGCTTCCCTCTGAGCGATTCCGCAGGAACACGGCAAAGCCGTGTTCCGAGGACCAGCGAAGAGGGAAGCGGGGCTTCCGTCGGGAGCTCACGCCTTACTGGTAATCGAACACATCAACCCAGCTCATCAGGAACTCCTCGTTAACCTTGCGCTTGCGCGCGAGCTCGGAGGCGGCGATGACGGGCAGCCACTGACGCACGATCTGCTTGGCCATGTCGGCGCGCTCGCAGTACGTATCGAGGTAAGCCTCCGCCTGCTCCTTGCTCGTCAGCGAGAAGAGCAGATAGGTCATGGCGACGTCTGCCGCGGGAGCGCCCTGGGTGGCATGTGCCCAGTCGCACACCGAGAGCGTGCCGTCTTCGCTCACGATCACATTCGAGGGGTTGAAATCGCCGTGGCACACCGCGGTGCCCTTCTTGAGGCCATCGAGGCGCTCGAGAAGGTTGTAGCGTGTGGTCGCATTGATTGCCTCGAGCGAGTTGATCATGCGGGCGTACTTGTCACCCTGGCGGTTGAGGAGGGGAGACGTGTACCCGTGAATCTCGATCTGCAGATCGACGAACTGCTCAAGGTACTCGCCAAAACGCTGGGGCTCGGCCTCGATCTTCTCGGCGAGGGTGACGCCGGGAACCTTGGTGGTGATGAGCGCCCAGCCGGCTTCATCGCCTTCGAGCTTGGTGACCTCGAGTGCCTTCGGCGAGCGGATTCCGCATTCGTTGATGCGGGCGAGGTTCAGCGCCTCGTTGAACACGTCGGAGACGGGCTTGGTCTCGTTGAACACCTTGGCGATCTTATCGCCCAGGTCGTAAACGACCTTGTTGCCGCGACGGACAAGCTCAGTCTTGGTCTCAGGGAGAATCATTACGCAACCGTCCTTTCACTAGGGTGAACCTGACTTAATGGTACCCAGATACGAAACGCGCCGCTCGCTTTGACGGCGAACGGCGCGTAACGTTAGGTGAACGAAGATGCGTTCAGGAAGCGATCAGTGCTTACGCCTCGTAGGACTGCGGCTCACGGCCGTAGTAAGCGTCGAGGTAGAGCTCCTTGATCTCGCTGATGAGCGGGTAGCGCGGGTTGGCGCCGGTGCACTGGTCGTTGAAGGCCTGCTCGCTCATCTCGTCGAGGGTCTCGAGGAAGTACTTCTCGTCCACGCCGTACTCGGCAATGGTCTTCTTGATGCCGATGGTATCCATGAGGTCCTCAAGCTTCTGGATGAAGTTCTCGAACACCTCGCGGTCGTCCTTGCCGGTGCAGCCGCAGTAACGGCCGAGGTCGGCGTAGTCGGCGAGCGCGTGCGGATACTGATACTGCGAGAAGGTGCCCATCTTGACCGGCTTCTCGGCGGCGTTGTAGCGCATCACGCGAGTGAGGATGACGGCGTTGGCCAGGCCGTGGGGCAGGTGATGGAAGGCACCGAGCTTGTGGGCCATGGAGTGGTTCACGCCAAGGAAGGCGTTCGCGAAGGCCATGCCGGCGAGGCAGGAGGCATTGTGCATCTCCTCGCGAGCGTGCGGGTCGGCAGCACCCTTCTCGTAGGCCGCGGGCAGGTTCTCGAACACGAGCTTGGCAGCGCGCATGGAGAGGCCCTTGGTGTAGTCGGAGGACATGATGGAGACGAAGGACTCGATGGCGTGGGTCATGACGTCGATGCCCGAAGCGCAGGTGAGGCCCTTGGGCGCGGTCATGGCGTTGTCAACGTCAACAATGGCCATGTTCGGCAGCAGCGCGTAGTCGGCGATCGGCCACTTGATGCCGGTCTCGGCGTCGGTGATGATGGCGAACGGGGTCACCTCGGAGCCGGTACCAGAGGAGGTCGGCACGGCCACGAAGTAGGCCTTCTTGCCCATCTCGGGGAAGGTGTAGACGCGCTTGCGGATGTCCATGAAGTCCATGGCCATATCCTCGAAGTTCGCCTCGGGGTGCTCGTACATGAGCCACATGATCTTACCGGCGTCCATCGCGGAGCCGCCGCCCACGGCGATGATCAGGTCGGGCTCGAACAGGCGCATGCGCTCAACGCCGCGCTCGGCGTCCTGCAGACGCGGGTCGGGCTGGATGTCGTAGAACGCGTCGTGCGCGACACCCATCTCGTCGAGCTTGGCCTCGATGGCCTTGCAGTTGCCGTTCTTGTACAGGAACTGGTCGGTGACGATGAAGGCGCGCTTCTTGCCCATGACGCGGCCGAGCTCGTCGAGCGCGACGGGCGTGCAGCCCTTCTTGAAGTAGACCTTCTCGGGAGCGCGGAACCACAGCATGTTCTCGCGGCGCTCCGCCACGGACTTGATGTTCAGCAAGTGCTTCACCCCTACGTTCTCGGACACGGAGTTGCCACCCCAGGAGCCGCAGCCCAGCGTGAGCGACGGCGCCATGGCGAAGTTGTACAGGTCACCGATGCCGCCCTGGCTGGAAGGCGTGTTGATCACGATACGGCAGGCCTTCATGGTCTCCTGGAAGAGCGCGATCTTCTCCTTCTCGGCGGGGTGCACGTAGAGCGAGGCGGTGTGGCCCGGGCCGCCGGCGAGCACGAGGTGCTCGGCCTTGTCCACGGCCTCCTGGAAGTTCTTCGCGTGATACATGGCGAGAACGGGGGAGAGCTTCTCGTGGCTGAACTCCTCCTTGGCCGGGTCGGTAGAGGTGACCTCGGCGATGAGGATCTTGGTCTTGGCGGGAACCTCGATGCCGGCGAGC
>NZ_CEWCAA010000022.1:0-32699 GCF_982429025.1 Enorma sp. | reverse complement strand
CGTGATGGAGCCGCTTCTCGGTGGGCGGCTTGCCGGGAAGCTCCCCGCCTCCGCGCGCCGCATCTTTGATCAGGCTGCCGACCGCATGGTGGGCGAGGGGCCGGGTGCGGTCGAGCTCACGACGCCTGCCGCCTGGGGCCTCTCGTGGGTGTGGGACCACCCCGAGGTCACGATGGTGCTCTCGGGGATGACCGCCCCCGAGATGGTGGACGAGAACGCGCGCATCGCGACAGCCGCACTTCCGGGCGCGCTTTCGGCGGCTCAGCACGAGGCCGTGGCGCGCGTTCTGCAGGTGTTTGAGCGCTCGAACCGTGTGCCTTGCACTGGCTGTAACTACTGCATGCCCTGCCCCCGGGGCATCAACATTCCCGGGTGCTTCGCCGCGTACAACGCGTCGTTTGTCCATGGCTGGTTCACCGGCGTTTCGCAATACTTCACGGCATCGGCGGTGCGTACGGGTTCCCCAAAGCTCGCGAGCAATTGCGTGCGCTGCGGGGCGTGTCTTTCGAATTGCCCGCAGCATATCGAGATTCCTGATCGCCTGCTCGATGTGCAGCGCCGGCTCACTCCGGGCCCGATCGGCGCCGCGCTCAAGCTCATCGCCCGCCGGAAGGGGTGAGCGCGCTCGGAGAGGGTTGCGACGAGCGTCTCGGTGCTACGTGCTCGGCCGGCGGCGAGGCGCTCGAATGTTCTCCCATTCGGGTACCATGCCTCATCATGAGAGGCGATGAGGAGGAATTCCATGCTCACGATCGGATGTCATCTGTCGATTTCGCGGGGGTACGCGGCCATGGGAAGGACGGCGCTCCAGATCGGGGCGAATACCTTTGCGTTCTTCACGCGCAACCCGCGCGGCGGCACGGCAAAGGTGCCGGATCCCGATGATGTCGCGGAACTTCGGCGCATCGCGCGCGAGCATGCGTTCGGTCCGCTCGTGGCGCACGCTCCCTATACCTACAACCTATGCTCGGCGAAGGAGCGCGCGCGGGAGTTCGCGCTCGAGGGTATGCGCGAGGACCTCGAGCGGCTCGAGCTTCTTCCAGGCACGTTCTACAATTTTCACCCTGGCGCGCATGTGGGGCAGGGGATGGAGCGGGGCATCGAGCGTATAGCCGAGGCACTCGGCCACATCATGTTCGAGGGGCAGAGCACGCGCGTGCTGCTCGAGACCATGGCGGGCAAGGGAACCGAGGTGGGCGGGCGCTTCGAGGACCTCGCCCGCATCATCGCGCTCGTTGAGAAGCGCCGCCCGGAGCTTGCCGGAAACCTGGGGGTATGCCTCGATACGTGCCATGTGAGCGATGCGGGCTACGATATCATCCATGACCTCGATGGAGTGCTAAGGGAATTCGACCAGGTCGTTGGGCTCGAGCGGTTATGCGCTGTGCACGTGAATGATTCCAAAAACCCTTGCGGCGCGCGCAAGGACCGTCATGAGCGCATCGGGGATGGGTACCTCGGGCGCGAGGAGCTTGGTGGAGGCTTAGGTGTTTTCGCCGCCGTGACGCGCCATCCGGCTCTTCGTGATTTGCCGTTCATTCTCGAGACGCCGAACGAACTCGCCGGTTACGCAGCGGAGATCAGGCTTCTGCGCGAGCTTGCGGCGTGACGTGCGAGTGCGCGGCATAGCCTTCCTTGTGCGCTCTGCACAAAGTCGGGCCGAGCTCGCACTTCTGGTCGCAGGAGCAGCGGGGTGCCCGGCTCGGCTCCGGGTCACCCAGATCAGTTCTTATCTAGGCGATGATTCCCGCCCTCTGTTTCACCGTGAGCACGCGCCGGACGCTATCGTCGATGCGCTCCTGTGTGAGCGAGCCCGTGGCGATGGCGTCGAGCACGCCTTGATGGGCAGCATGAAGGTCGGGGGTCATGAGCAGGACATCGCCGCCTGCAGCGAAGAAACGGACTGCGGCATCGGCTGGCTCGTAGTTCTCGGTGATGGCTCCCATGGCGAATGAATCCGAGATGATGACGCCGTCGAAGCCGAGCTCTTCGCGGAGGACGTCGTGCATCATGACGCGCGAAAGCGATGCGGGCAGGCCGTCTGCCGCGAAGTTGGGCGTCTCGATGTGTCCAACCATGACCATGGGGCAGCCGGCATCGATAGCCGCACGGAACGGCTCGAACTCGCATGATTCGATCTCGTCGCGCGTGCGCTCGGCATAAACGGCACCGGTATGCGAGTCGCCCGCCGTATCGCCATGTCCGGGAAAGTGCTTAACGCAGGGCAGCGTGCCCGTTTCGAGCATCGCGGCAACCTCTGCCCCAACCATCTGGGCCACCAAGTCCGGGTCGGATCCGAACGATCGCTTGCCGATGGCGGTGTTCTCCGGGTTGGTGAGCACGTCCGCTACCGGGGCAAAATCGAGGTTGAAGCCGATCTCGTGCAGGTAGGACCCAATCGATGTTCCTACGCGCGCGGCGTGTACCGGATCGCCGCTGGCTCCCACGTCGGCCATGTTGGGGAAGCGCTCAACATCGAAGGCGCCGGAGTTGGCAACGCGCGCGACAAGCGGTCCACCTTCCTCGTCGACGCCGAGGAACGGGGCGATTCCGGCGCCCGCCGCACAGCAAAGCTCGCGCGTGCCGGAGATGAGGTCGAGCGTCTGGGTCGTCTCGACGATGTTTTGCTTGAAATACACGAGGCCGCCTACAGGAATCTCTTGCAGGGCGCGCTCGGTCTTGCTGCCCGCGACGGTGGCTTTGGATACGCCGGTGAGCTGCTCGGGCGTAACGAGGAAGAGTTGGGCCACCTTTTGCTCGAGCGTCATGGTGGCGAGCAGGCGCTCGACCGTGCCCTGGGGCTCCGAAGACGATGCGCCTTCCGGCTCCTCGACGGGCTCGTCTGCCGCGTGGCTCGTTCCAGCGGAATCGCTGATCGTCGGTGCGTCGCCCGCAGGCTCGTTTTGGTTGGCGGTGTTCTGGCAGCCTGCCAGGCTGAGTGCGCCAAGGCTGAGCGCGGCGCAGACGCCTCGTCTCGAGATGCTCCTCATAAGCCCCCCTATCGTGATGCAGGAGCACAAGCGTGACAGAGCGCCCATGCGCCGGCAACACTTCAACGCGTGGTTGTACCCCGCTTCGTGTCCCGACGCAGGGCGTCCCTGGTCGTATCCCGAAACGGGGACCCTGGATCTTGCCGTTTCGGTCCGCGGAAGCGGCAAAACACGGGCCCCGTTTGCGTGCTTCGCGTATCGCGTGTCGGGTGCGGCATGTAGAGCGGGGTGGGCCGGGCATGGGTGCGGCGCATGGGCCGGCATGCGCTACCGCGCGGCCGCGATGGATGGCGCGCCTGGCGTGCGCTACAGCGCGCTGCGATAGATGGCGCGCGCGTCGTCGAGCGTGAGCTGCTTGAAGCTCCCGAAGACTTCGCCGCGGTTCAGCGTAAGGCCGGGGATCATGCGCTCGATATCGTCTTCATGCACTTCGAACGCGCCCAGGGTGCGAGGCATGCCAAGCGAGACGAAGAACTCCTGGAGCTCATCGATCGTTGCGGTGACGGCGTCCTCGATCGCCTCGTCGGAGCCGTCCACGGCCTCGATATCGAAGACCTCGTGCGCGAAGGTGAGGAAGCGCTCGGGATGCTCGCGCCATACGTAGCGCATCCATGCCGGGAAGATCACCGCAAGGCCCGCGCCGTGCGTGATGCTCGTGTCGAGGGCCGAGAGCTCGTGCTCGAGCCCATGGCAGGTCCAGTCTCCGTCACGGCTGCCGGGAACGTTGACGCCGCATCCGGCAAGGCCGTTGTGGGCGAGGGTGCCCGCCCACATGAGATTCGCGCGGGCATCGTAGTCGTCCGGCTGCGCCAGGGCGCGCGGGGCGCATTCGATGACGGAGCGAATGATGCCACAGGCGATGTGGTCGGTCACGGGCACGGCGGGCTCGCCCGAGAAGAAGCGCTCCATGACATGCGAGATGATGTCGACTGCGCCGGCGGCCGTCTGGTAGGGCGGCAGCGTATAGGTGAGCTCAGGGTCCATGAAAGCGGCGACGGGACGGTTGAGGTCGGTGTTGATGCCGCATTTGAGGTGCTCGGCATCGTTGCTGATCACCGAGGAATTCGAGGCCTCGGAGCCCGAGGCGGGGAGGGTGGGAACGGCTGCGACGGGAATGCGCTCGGTGGGCGCCGCGCGATGCACGAAGAAGTCCCACACGTCGCCGTCGTAGACCGCTCCGAGTGCGATGGCTTTGGCGGTGTCCATGACCGAGCCGCCTCCCACGGGCACGATCACGTCGATCTTCTCGGAGCGCGCGAGCTCAATGCCCTCGCGAACGAGCGTGATTTCGGGGTTGGGTCGCACGCCACCAAGCTCGACGTGGGCGATGCCGGCTGCGTTGAGCGACGCCTCTACGCGGTCGAGCGTGCCGGCAGCGCGGGCGGAGCCTCCGCCGTAAACGATGAGTGCCTTGGTGCAGCCGATACGGCCGAGCTCGGAGCCTATGGATTCGAGTGCGTTCTTGCCGAAGACGATGCGCGTGGGGGAGTAAAAGGAGAAGTCGTTCATGGGGGCTCCCATCTCGTGGTATTCGTACTTGGTACCGGCCAGGGCATGCTTGCTCCACCGACCTCCTTGAGGGTAGCACGACGGCCGGCCCTGCCGCACCCAGAAGAACGGGCCGCCTGTGAACACCCGTCCCTTCCGCACCCAGAAGAACGGGACAGCTTGCGAAAGCCCGTTCCCGTCGTTCATTCTTGGGCACGAATGTACCGTTATCGGCCCATATTCATCGCGTTAACGACACATTCTTGCCCCAAGTTGAAAGCGCGAGAGACGGATGTGCCAAGGTGCCACCCTTCGCATCCGAGACGCCGCAGACTGCGTCATAATGGAAATAGATATCATGGCGCGGCGCGCAGACGGAGGGAACCTATGGAGCGCATTCGGCTCATCATGAGTGATATCGACGGAACGATTATGCCCCCGGGAAGCAAGAGCGTCTCGGCACGGACTGTTGCGGCCTTCCATGCGGCGCGGGAGGCGGGGATCGTCATTGGCCCTGCAAGCGGACGCGGGCTCCGTCAAATTCCCGCATTTTTTGCGGGCGACGATTCGTGCTGCCTCACCTGCGTTGCGACGAACGGCCTTGAGGTCTATCACGAGGGCGAGAAGATTTGCGAGCGGCGCCCGCCGCGTGCCGCGCTGGAGCAGCTCGTGGACGTTCTTGCCGAAGAGCCCGGAGCGGGAATCGTCGCTTTCGATGGCACGGTCCCGTACCTTTGCTGCGGCGACGTTGGCGACCTTGCCGCCGTTATGCCGGGCTACGCAAAGGCCTGCCGCCCGCTTGGGTGCCTTCCGGATTTCGATGCACTGAAGGTCAACGTGTTCGCGCCTCGTGACATGCCCGCCACCGTTGAGTTCTGCGAGCGTTTGAACCGCTCGATTGAGGGCATCGATTTCGACGTCCCGATGGCGGGGTATCTGAACATCATGCCTGCGGGATGGAATAAGGGTACGGCCCTGCAGTTCCTTTGCGATTATGTGGGCATCTCTGTTGAGGAGGCGGTCGTGTTCGGCGATGCGGGCAACGATTTGACCATGTTCCGCGTCGCGGGGCATCCCGTCGCCGTGGGGAACGCGACACCCGAGGCAAGCGCGGCTGCTCGCTGGCATATCGGGCGCTGCGAGGACGATGCCGTGGCGGCTGCGATCGAGGCGCTCGCAGCGGGGGAGTGGCCCTTCGCCGCGTAGGCTCGCGCGCCGCGACTCGTCCTACGGCTCTTCGAGTATTTCGAGACGAACGATGTCGTCGAGCGGAATGCGCGTTTTTACCACCCAGAGCTTGCGGGCCGCGAGGTCGATATGGGACACGCAGCCGGTGAGCTCCGTATAGGCATCGCGGTCGTAGTAGCGCACACGCACCACCTGCCGCTTGCGCACGCGCTGGACGACGGCCGAGAGCTCGTGCGACTCTTCTTCGGTGAGCTCGTGCCGGGGCTCGGGCACCCGGGCGGCCTCGTGCAGGAGCTCATAGTAGCCGCGGAGCGCGGCAAACGGCATGAACTGTGCCGCGCGGTCGGCCCGGACGCGCCCGTTTGCGGTCGTGCGCGGCGGTTGCCCATCATGCATGGTGCCCTCCCACCTGCTCGTTGCGCTCGCGCGCCGTGGCCTTCTCGGTGAGGCTCATGCCGCGCAGGAGCGCGTTCTTGCCGAACTTACCCTTCACCGCGAGCACGGCTCGCTGTAGGTCGTGCTCGCGCTCATCGGCCGCCACGTCGGTGAAGAGGTCTATCGTTGCGAACTCCTCGGGAACGAGGTTGCCGAGCCCCACGCTCATGCGCCTGATGGGAACGTCTTTGCTCACGCGCTCACTCCACAGTTCATCGAAGGCAGCCATGAGCTTGCGGTATGAATTCGTGAAGCCTGCGAGCTTGCGCGATCCGCCGGCGTGTCCGTAGCCCTTCGGCCCCAGCCGGCGCTTGCCGTGCTCGCCGACGAACACGTCGCCCGGGTTGGCGCGCGAGGGGCTTGCCGGCCCGTCGCCCGTGGTCGCGCCGCCCGCGCCTGCGGCATAGCCCACCGAAAGCGAGATATGGTTCGTGACCTGCCCGCGTTCAACGAGCTCGAGCACCGAGGCATCGATCATCTCCTTGAGCACGGTGTGGGCCTCTTCGAACGTATAGTTGCAGGGCAGCACCTGCCCGTTCACGTACGACGAGGCCGCCGGGCGGTAGGCTTGAATCTCTGCGATGGTGGTGGGCTCGCGGCCGAAGGCATGGTCGATGAGGTACTCCGCATTGACGCCGAACTCGCGGTAGAGTATCTGCTCGTCGAGCGCGGCGACCCCCATAAGGTCGTAGACGTGGTACTTGGCGAGCCTCGCCGCGATGCCGGGGCCGATGCCCCAGATGTCGGTGATGGGCCGATGCGGCCAGATCTGCGCTCGGAACGACTCTTCGTCGAGCACGCCTATGTTGTCGGCCACGTGCTTGGCGGTGATGTCGAGCGCCACCTTGGCGAGGAAGAGGTTCGGCCCGATGCCCGCTGTAGCGCAGACGCCCGTGTCGCGCCGCACTTCGGACATGAGCTTCTCGGCAAAGCTGCGCGCGTCGATGTCGTAGAGCTTGAGGTAGGGCGTCGCATCGATGAAGCATTCGTCGATGGAGTAGGGATGGATGTCGTCGGGGCTTACGTAGCGCAGGTAGACGCCATAGATGCGCGCCGACACCTCCATATAGCGCCGCATGCGCGGCATGGCCTTGATGTATTCGATCCCGCGCGGAATCTCGAAGATGCGGCAGCGGTTGCGCACGCCGAGCGCTTTCATGGCAGGCGATATGGCCAGGCAGATGGTCGTATCGCCGCGCGTGGGGTCGGCTACCACGAGCTTGGTGAGGAACGGGTCGAGCCCTCGGTCGATGCATTCGACCGAGGCGTAGAACGTCTTGAGGTCGATGCACAGGTAGGTGCGCTCATCATCGCGCTCCCTTGCTTCGGCCATGGCGCCTCCCTCGCAGTCCCGTTTGACTCATAGCAAACATACGTTCTATTTCTTGATGTCATGACTATAGCAAATCGAGCGGACAGCTGTTTCGCGGATGAGAAAACTCCTTCTGGTTGAGCGCACGGTTCGCTGCCCCTGCGCGCTGCGTTAGAATAGAGAATGTCCGCGCATGCGGGCGCTACGGCCACAAACAAGGAGGAAGCTATGGCATCTGTCCCCTCGCCGATCGACGCAGTCCAGACACCGGAATGGAAGGCGCTCAAGGAGCATCACGACCGCTTGGAAGAGGAGGGGATCAGCCTTAAGGATTGGTTCGCCGCGGACCCCGACCGCGTGAACAAGCTCTCCTTCGAGGCCGGTGACCTCCACTTCGACCTCTCGAAGAACCTCATCACCGACGAGACCGTGAAGCTTCTCGCCGACCTCGGCCGCGCCGTGCGCGTCGAGGAGCGCCGTGACGAGATGTTCTCGGGCGTCCACATCAACACAACCGAGGACCGTGCCGTGCTGCACACCGCGCTTCGCCGTCCCGCGAGCGAGAAGGGCACGCTCATCGTCGACGGCCAGGATGTCGTGGCCGACGTGCACGAGGTGCTCGACCGCATGTACGCCTTTGCCGAGAAGGTTCGTTCCGGCGCGTGGAAGGGCGTCTCGGGCAAGCGCATCGAGCACGTTGTGTCTGTGGGCATCGGCGGTTCCGACCTCGGCCCCGTCATGGTCTACGAGGCGCTCAAGCCCTATGCCGACGCCGGCATCGATTGCCGCTACATCTCGAACATCGATCCCAACGACGCGGCGGAGAAGCTCAGCGGCCTCGACCCCGAGACCACGCTGGTGATCATCGTTTCCAAGACCTTCACGACGCTCGAGACGCTCACCAACGCTCGCGAGATCAAGGCATGGATGCTCGCCGCGCTCAAGGACGCCGGCGCCATCGACGGCTCCGCCGAGCAGGACGCGGAGGCCATCGAGAAGCACTTCGTGGCCGTGTCCACCGCACTCGACCTCGTGGCCGAGTTCGGTATTAACCCCGAGAACGCCTTCGGCTTCTGGAGCTGGGTGGGAGGCCGTTATTCGGTCGACTCCGCCGTGGGCCTTTCGCTCATCATCGCGTTCGGTCCCGAGCGCTTCCAGCAGTTCCTCGAGGGCTTCCATGCCATCGATGAGTACTTCTGCTCCACGCCGCTCGAGGAGAACGTCGTCGCGCTCATGGGCCTCATGAACGTGTGGTACGTCAACTTCTTCGGCGCGGCGAGCCACGCCGTGCTGCCCTACACGCAGTACCTGCACCGCTTCCCGGCGTATCTGCAGCAGCTCACCATGGAGTCCAACGGCAAGGGCGTCCGCTGGGACGGCACCGCGGTAACCTCCACGACGGGCGAGATCTTCTGGGGCGAGCCGGGCACGAATGGCCAGCATGCGTTCTACCAGCTCATCCATCAGGGAACGCAGATGATCCCCGCCGATTTCATCGCCTTCGCCAACACGGCGCACCCCGCCAAGGACGGCGACCAGGATGTTCATGAGCTCTTCTTGGGCAACTTCCTCGCGCAGACCAAGGCCCTCGCCTTCGGCAAGACGGCCGACGAGGTGCGCGCCGAGGGCACGCCGGAAGAGATCGTGCCGGCGCGCTGCTTCACGGGCAACCGTCCCACGACCTCGATCTTCGGTAGCGAGCTCACTCCGTTCGCGCTCGGCGAGCTCATCGCGCTCTACGAGCACATCACGTTCGTCGAGGGCACGGTCTGGGGCATTGACTCCTACGATCAGTGGGGCGTCGAGCTCGGCAAGCAGCTCGCCAAGCAGATTACGCCTGCATTCCATGACGACGAGGCGCTGGCTGCCCAGGACGCCTCCACGCAGGCGCTCATCCAGTTCTATCGCGCACATCGCAAGTAGCGCTGCTCGCAAGGTCAGGCGCGGGGCGATCGCTTGCGGCCGCCCTGTCGCGTTTGGGGACAGGGGATGAATCGTAGACACCGGGTGTCTACGATTCATCGTTCGCATCGGGTCGTTCGGCCGGGTTGGAGACTATCGAACATGATAGAATCCAGCCCGGCTGCTTTTATGACGGTGGCGTTTCGACGCGGAATGACGTTATACGAGGATGGCGTTTTGTAGAGGAGGGGCGGGGGAGATGTCTGATCGGTTGAAGATGCTCGGCGGCGATGCGCCGGTAGCGCCCGAGGATCGTGCGCCCGGCTTCCTGCGCGGCGCTGGTGCCCGTTCGCCGCTGTTCTGGAAGCTCATGCTCGTGGTGATGGCCCTCATGTGGGGGTATTCATTCTTCATCATGAAGGACACCCTCGACAGCATCCCGACGTTTATGTTGCTCGCATGCCGGTTCCTCATCTCGGCCGCGGTTCTCTTCGTGCTCTTCATGAAGCGCATTCGCGTCCACTTCAACCGCCGGAACATCGTCGTGGGCTGCGCCATGGGCGTCTTCTTGGGGCTCGCCTACGCCTTCCAGACGTTCGGCCTGGCCGAGACCACGGCGGGGAAGAACGCCTTTCTCACGGGTACCTACTGCATCCTCGTACCCTTCGTAAGCTATCTTATGGCGCGCGAGCCGCTCACGCGCTTCAACGTGGGCGCGGCGGCGCTCTGCGTGGCGGGCATCGCGCTCGTGGCGCTCGACAGCTTCTCCATGCAGCGAGGCGATGCATTAACGCTTATCGGCGCAGTGTTTTTCGCTCTCCAGATCGCGACGGCGGCGAAGTACGGGCGCGAGCTCGATGTGAACGTCATCACGTTCTGGATGTTTCTCACCGTAGGCGTCATGGATGCTGTCGCGTCGCTCGCCACTGAGCCCCCGGTCACGGCTGTCTCGTGGACGCCTGAGCTCGTGGGCACCATCCTGTTCCTGGCGCTTTGCTGCACGTGCCTCGGCATGCTCATGCAGAATCTGGGCCTTGCGCACGTTCCCTCATCCACGGGGTCGCTGCTGCTTTCGCTCGAATCGCCGTCGGGAGTCCTCTTCTCGGTGCTCTTCGCCGGAGAGCAGCTGACGATGCGCCTCGTGGCCGGTTTCGCGCTCATCTTCACGTCGATCGTGCTTTCCGAGACGCATTTTTCGTTCCTGCTCAAACCCTACGCACACGTGCGGAAGCGGCGGGAGCGATGAAGAGCGCCATAGCGAAGGGGAGAGAAAGAAGGCGAGGGGCAACGTGACCGAGGCATTTCCATTTTCTGCAGTCATTTTCGATATGGATGGCGTGCTGATCGATTCCGAGGCAGCATATGCCGAGGAGCTTATCGAGGTGTTCGGCGCCCGAGGGCTCGATATCACGAAGGCCGAGATTTTCGGCTTGGTGGGCTCGTCGCAAAAGACGTTCACGACGTCGCTCGCGCGATGGTTCGAGCGCAACGGCTTGGGGTCCTTCACGCCCGAAGATGCGGTGGCGCTCTTCAACCGCTGGACGGAGGGGACCGTATACGATTACGCCGGGATGCTGAACCCCGGCGTGGCCGAGACGCTCGAGGCCCTGCGCGACCGCGGGGTGCGACTGGCACTCGCATCTTCATCTCCTATGGATAACATCGTAGACGTGCTCGGCCAATGCGGCATCGCGGACGCATTCGAAGCTATCGTGAGCGGTGAGCAGTTCCACGAGAGCAAGCCTAATCCCGCGATTTACCTGCACACCTTAGATGTGCTCGGCCTGCCCGCCTCGGCGTGCTGCTGCGTTGAGGACTCCCGGTACGGCATCGAGGCGGGGAAGCGCGCGGGCCTCACCGTTGTCGCCAAGCGCGAGGAGCGCTTCGGGTTCTCGCAGGACGAGGCCGATGTCATCATCGATGCCATTCCCGACCTGCTGGGCGCGTTCGCCCGCTAGGCGGCCTGGTCGCCTGCCGGAGCGAGCCACGTCGTGCATCCTCGTCTCTTGTGCGCATCTATAAGCTGTTATACTAATACAACCTATAACGAATGATACGTGTGTGGCGAACGCTTCCATGTCTTAGCTTCGGTGCGCCGTCTCTTCCGTTCGTCACAGAAAGCGTCGTCTTATGCCATCTGAGCTCAACCCCCGGTCATCGAGTCCGCTTTATCAGCAAGTTATGGACGATATCGTGCACGATATCGCTTCCGGGCTCTATCGCCCCGGTGAGAAGATTCCCTCGGAAGCGGACTTGGGGGATATCTACGACGTGAGCCGCATTACCGTGCGCCGTGCCGTAGAGGAGCTGGTGAAGCAGGGGAAGCTTACCAAGCGGCAGGGCAAGGGCACGTTCGTCAACGAGGCGGAGGAGGGACCGTCGTCGTTCCAAAACGATGACATCGTGCAAAGCTTCTCGGTTACCTGCGAGGCCAACGGCGTGGTCCCCGGCGCCGTTTTGGTGACGCGCGAGCTCGCGCCGCTTCCCGACGGCGGCGCGGCCTTTTTCGGCGGCGCGTGCGATGGCCGGGCGGTGCGCGTGAAGCGCGTGCGCACGGCAGACGGCAGGCCTCTCATGGTGGAGGACAATTTCTTTGATCCAGAACGGTATCAGTTCCTGCCTGAGAGCGACCTCGACGGCTGCTCCATCTTTCGCCTGATCGAGGAGCGCTGCGGGCTTGTCCCGCGCAACAGCGACTCCTGCGTGCTCAGCATGGAGCGCGCGGACATCGAGCTTGCGGGGCTGCTGCAGGTTCCGGAAAACGAGCCGCTCTTTTCCGTGCGTGGCGAGTATCTCGACCAATACGGCAACCCGATGTTTTTAGGCATCCAGCATGTGGTGGGGAAGCACTACAGTTTCCGTCTGTAATGAGTCAAAATGGGACGGGGTTGTTTTGCACCATTTCGGGCCCACGCATTCGGGTCTTGTCCTTGATGGTGCAAAACAACCCCGTCCCATTTTGACTCATTTTGACTGTAAAGAATAAAACGTCATATAACGTAATAACGCTCACCGACTGAATCCTACCGTTCACCCGGAATAGATATAACGTCTTATAACGATACTGCTATCTTCTAAGCAACGCGAACGACAGCCAACTGCCATCGCGTGGGCCAGACGCATCGAACAACGAGAAAGGAATGCTCATGGCTGAGACCGAGAAAGTTGAGATCATGAACTTCGACCAGGAGGGTTATCTCGAGGACGGCAAGGCGCTCGTCGAGACCGGCAAGAAGATGGCGGCCATGGCCGACCAGATCGCCGACGAGGGATACGACGCGATCTTCCTCATGGGCGTCGGCGGCACCTGGGATGAGCTCATGCAGCTCGAGTACCTCATGAACAAGTTCGGCGACAAGGACCTCGAGGTCTACCTCATCCACGCCGCCGAGTGGAACGTCTCCGGCCACAAGCGCATGACCGAGAAGTCCGTCGTCCTCACCGCCTCCGAGTCCGGCACCACGCCCGAGGTCCTCGAGGCCGTGAAGAAGATGAAGGAGATGGGCATCCGCGTCATCGCCATGACGAGCCCCGAGGGCCCCATCGGCCAGGCCGTGGGCGCCGAGGGCTGCGTCAAGATGGCGAGCGACCACGGCTCGGGCGGCTGCGAGAAGGGCTACTACCTCGCCGACTGCTTCGGCCTGCGCCTCCTCTACCGTCGCGGCTGCTTCCCGAAGTACGACCTGTTCATCGAGCAGACCAAGGACATCTGGAAGGACCTGCTCGACATCCGCAAGAAGTTCGAGCCCAAGGCCGAGGAGCTCGCCAAGAAGTACGCCCTCGCTCCCTACACCATGTTCGTGGGCTCCGGCGCGCTCTGGGGTGAGACGATCCTCTTCGCCATGTGCATCCTCGAGGAGATGCAGTGGAAGCGCACCCGCTACATCACCTCGGCTGACTTCTTCCACGGCACCCTCGAGCTCGTCGAGAAGGACGTGCCCGTGTTCCTGTTCAAGGGCGAGGACGAGTGCCGCAAGCTCGACGAGCGCGTCGATGCCTTCCTCACCAACTTCGCGGACCGCACCAAGGACGAGGACATCGTGGTGATCGACACCGCTGAGTACGCCATCCCCGGCCTCGACGACGACTTCCGCGTCATCGTCTCCCCGTGGATTCTCACGATCCTCGTGACCGACCGCCTGGCCCGCTACTACGAGACGGTCACCAAGCACAACCTCAAGTATCGTCGTTACTATCACCAGTTCGACTACTAAGGGCTGCGCCTGGTTCCAGGCACGCATAGACCAAGGTCGATGAAGGGCGGCCGGGAGCTCGGCTCCCGGCCGCTTTTTGCCGAATGAGCGAGGTGCGCATGAACACGGGATATCTATGGTTGCTGGGCACAGCTGTCGCATGGAGCTTTTCAGGTGTCTTCACGAAGCTCAACAGCCAGCCCGGCTTCCTTATCAGCGCGGTGTCCTCCGTGGTCGCCCTGCTGTTCTACTTCATCATCATCCGTCCCACGATTCGCGTCTCGAAGCTCGTGGTGGCAGCCGGCATCGCATCCTACCTGATGGGCATCACCTTCACCTATGCCAATAAGCTTACGAGCGTGGGCAGCGCGATCGTGCTGCAGTACAGCTCCATGGCATTCGTGGCGCTCTATGAAGCCATCGAGCAGCGCCGCGTGCCGCCCGCCCGCAAGGTGTTCGTGATCGTGATGGCGCTGAGCGGCATGGTCGTGTTCTTCCTCGACAGCCTTTCCTTCGAGCACGTGCTGGGGAACCTGCTCGCCATCATCTCGGGCGCGTTCTTTGGGCTCATGTTCTTCCTGAATGCCAAACGGGGCTCGTCGCCCGTCACCTCGGCGATGATCAGCTGCGCCATCTCCGTCCTCCCCGGCCTGCTCTTCTTACCGCAGCTTCCTCACGTTGCGCCGCGCGAATGGGCGCTCATGGCGGCAGGCGGAATCGTATGCTCAGGGCTTGCGAACGTGTGCTTCGCGCGCGGCATCAAGCGCGCCCAGCCGCTCACGGCGAACCTCATCACCATGCTCGAGGTCGTCTTTGCGCCTACCTGGGCGTTCATCTTCTTCCATGAGAGCTTCGGCCGCTTTGCCCTCGTGGGCACCGTGCTCATCATCGGCAGCATCGTGGTGAACCTTGTGCTCGAGCAGCGCGAAAAGAGCCCACGTGCGTTGCAGTCCGGCTCCGAGAACGCCTGTTCGAAACGCGCCCTGTAACGCTACGGTTTCGTGGACATTCGCCAACGAAGCCCCTCCCATCCTGCCGCTCGGGGGAGACCCGCTGCCATCTACGGATTGGAATTGGTATCAAATTGCTTGAATAGGTATAGTTGAAGCAAGAGATGCCAAGAGGGAACGGAGACGAGCATGATGGAGCCCCAGACGGACAACGGCACGTTCGAGGCGACGCGCACCATACTCGCGCCCATGCCCGTGCTCGGTATCCCCGAAGTCCTTGTCGATGAAGCGCGCGGCCTGTGGAGCGTGCGCGCCGCGGGCGCGGAGCAGCCCTCCATCTATCGATGCTCCGATATCCGCTCCTGCGAGGTCTTTGAGGTCGAGGGCGACCAGCAGCCTGAGCCGGAGGGGTTTCGTGCGCTCGGTGACATCCTCGCTAATCCCATGGCCGTCTCGCGAGCCAACGCGGCGCGCCGCCGGGACCGCGTTTTCGGCGTCGGTGTGCTCGTCGAGATGGCAGAGCCCGTTGCACCTGTTCGGATTGGCCTGTGGGCACGGCAGCTTAAGCGGGGGTCGCGCGCCTATCGTAACGTTGTGGACAGCGCGCAGGAGCTCAAGCGCACCTTCGATATCATGATAACGGGTGAGCTCCATGGCTAAATGCGTTGAGGTCTCTCCGTTCGATCGGGCGTATGAGGGCATCATGGAATATATCTCCGCCCACGGCCTCGTGGAGGGCGATCGCCTTCCTTCGGAGCGCGAGCTCTGCGTCCTGCTTGATGTGTCGCGCACGACACTGAGGAGTGCGCTCGCTCAGCTCGTCGCCGAGCATGTGGTGGAGAGCCGACCCGGTGCGGGTAGCTTTGTGTGTCCTTCCCGGCCCACCAACCACTTGGATGATCTTTCCGGGTTCAGCGAGATCGTGCGCAAGACCGGCGCTGAACCGCGTTCCCGTGTTATTGGCAGCAGTATCTTCGCTTGCCCGGACGAGATCGCCGGACGCCTCAACCTTGCAGCTGGCGACCACGTGTTCGAATTGCGCCGCGTGCGTGGCGTGGAGGACGTGGCGGTGTGCGTGGAGACGGCCTATGTGCCCGCTTCTGCATTCCCCGGTATCGAGCGCATCGATTTCGCACGCGAGTCGCTCACCGATGTGCTGGGGATTCGCTATGGACGGGATACCGTTCACACGCGTCTCACCGTCTCGGTGAGACGTGCTAGCGCAGAGGAGGCGGCGCTTCTTTCCATTTCCGAGGGAGCTCTCGTCTTCTTCGAGTGCGGTGTGCGTGCTGACGCCTCGTACGCTCCCTTGGAATACGGTGAGACCGTCTACGTTCCCGAGCTTTTCGGCATGTCATACAACACGGTGTTTACGATGGACTGCAAGCGCCGGGTACGGAAGGAGGTGCCCGCATGACGAAGGGCTACAGCAGCGCACCATGGCTCAACGAAGACGCTGAACCGGCGCATCTTCCGCTGTACCTGCGTATTCGCCGAACTATCCGCAGTCAAATCGACAGCGGTGCCTTTACACCGGGGGCGGCGATTCCCTCGGAATCGGATCTCGCCCAGCAATACGGCACCACGAAGCTCACCATACGCAACGCCATCGACGGCCTCATCGATGAGGGGCTTCTGTTCCGCGTCCAGGGAAAGGGCACGTTCGTCACGCATGGTCTTCAGGCGAACAGCTCCTCCCGTGGTCCGCGCGGATTTCGTGCCAGTCAGAGCGATTTACAGCATCATCCGAGCGTGCGCGTGCTCGAGACGTCGCTTCGCCCTGCGGGAGCTCACTACGCCCGGCTGTTCGAGGTATCGCCTGAAAGCAACCTATTTCAGGTGAGACGTTTGAACCGTGTGGATGGCGAGCCGTTTGCTATCGAGAGCGCTCTCGTGCCGTGCGAGCTCTTTCCGGGCATCGAGACCATAGACGTCTCGCTTTTCAGTTTGTATGAGTTCTATGCATTGCGCGGTCACGAGGTCGTCCGTGCACAGGAATGGCTCGAAGCCTGCAATCTCAAACCGCGCGAGGCGCAGCTGTTGCGGGGGAGCGTCGATGATCCCGCGCTCGGAATCCGCTGCGTGAGCTACGACGCCAACGACCGTGCTCTCGAGTACGTCACTTCGGTGGCGATCGGGAAATACGCCTGCTATTCCGTGCTGCAGTGAAGAAGGTCGCCTTGTCTCGTACACGGGTAGAGGATATATATACCGCTTATCGACTTTTTCATACCACTTAGCCAGTTTTCTAGTTATCAGGAGATAGGGGCGGTCGCAAGTGTCTATCCTGATTACTGTATTGGTCTGAAAAACAGTCCACATATATAGATTCGCAGTTGACGGGAGAGGCAACGGAAAGGGGGACGCGATGGGAGAAACCTGGCAGATCGCGGCGATGAACTGCCATTACCGCTTCTACTCCCTTGAGAGTTTTTTCCGCGATGCGCGCGATGCCGGATATGCCGCTGCCGAGGTGTGGTGCGGCCCCATGCACTTCGCGCTCGATTGGGCGCGCCACGACGACCCGCAGGTCCTCACCGAGCTTGCGAACCGCTACGGCGTGAAGATCATCGGCATCTGCCCTGAGCAGACGAACCCCAAGCCCGCGAACATGGCGGCGCGCGGCGAGGAAGCGCAGGAGCGCACCTTCGCCTCGTTCAAGAACGTCATCGACGTTGCTCGCGATACGCAGGCGGGAAAGATCGTCGTTACGAGCGGCTGGGGATTTCTCGATGAACCGCGAGAGGACGCCTGGGAGCGTAGCGTCGCGATGCTGCGCAACGTCGTCTCCTATGCGGCCGAGCAGGGCGTCGTGCCCACGATAGAGGCGCTCCAGCGCGATGAGACGAATCTCGTCCGCTCCGCCGAGGAGCTCGAGCGCCTGCTCGATGATGTCGCCGATGACCGTTTGGGCGTCTGCCTCGACCTTGGCGCCGCTTGGCGCGCCGGCGATACGATCCCCGGCTATTTCAAGCGTTTCGGCACGCGCATCAAGCATATGCATTTCTCCGATATCGGGCAGGTGAGCCACCTTGCCTGGGGAGACGGTGCCCGTGATTTGCCGTCTGACCTTGCAGCGCTCGCGCGTTGCGGCTACACGGGCCCGCTCTCATTCGAAATCGTCAATGCTCGCTATCACACCGATCCAGCTGCTGCACTCTCGCAGTCGGCTCGGCAGTACCGTGCGGCCCTCGATATGGTGAAGGAGGTGTACCAATGAGGCATATGGTAATTGCGTCGCATGCGCACTTCGCTGCCGGCATCTCCGAGGCGCTTTCCTTCTTGGGAGGCGGCGCGGGCGTCGACATCAAGGTCATCTGCGCGTTCGTCGATGGGAAGAACGATATCGCCCAGGCAGTCGCCGACACGCTTGCCGAGATTCCTGCGGAAGACGAGGTGCTCGTCTGCACCGACATCTTCGGTGGGAGCGTGAACAACGAGTTCACGAATGTCGTGCAGCAACGGGAGAACATTCATCTCGTGACGAATATGAACCTGCCGCTTTTGATCTCGCTTTTGTTCTCCATCAACGAGCCCGATCTGGCTGCAGCGATTCGCGCCGCCGTGTCGACCGATGAGGTTCGGCCGAAGTACTGCAACGACGAGCTGGCTGCGCTCAATGCGGACGACGAGGATTTTTAGAAAAGGAAAAGGAGGGAAACGATGATTCTTCTCACGCGCGTCGACCATCGATTGCTTCACGGGCAGGTTGCAACCTCATGGGTCGGAACCTTGGGAGCTGATTGCATCTTCTGCGTCGGCGACCATGTGGCGAACGACCCAGTGTGGAAGACCACGCTCAAGCTCGGCAAGCCCGCCGGCTGCAAGCTCGTGATTAAGGACATGGCGCATGCCATCGAGGCGATCAACAGCGGTGTGACCGACAAGTACAAGATGATCATCTGCGTGCAGACCATCGCCGAGGCAAAGCAGCTCATCGATGGATGCCCGCAGATTAAGAGCCTCAACCTTGGCAACACCAAGGAGTCTTCGACGACGAAGACCATCGCGCGCCAGGTGTTCCTGGAGCCTGAGGAGGAGGAGATCCTCCGCGAGCTCGGTGCCCGCGGTGTCGAGGTCGAAATTCGCGGGCTTGCAGAAGAGCCAAAGGTAGACGCCCTGAAGCTCATCTAGGGCATCACCGTGCTCCCAAGTGATTGGAGGTAGACGCATGCTTTTCGAGAGCATACTCTGCGCAGTATTGTACGTGTTCTTCAAATGCTTCGATTATCAGCTCGGCACGCTCTACGCGTTCCGTCCCATCGTGGTGTGCCCCGTCGTGGGTGCCTTCCTCGGTGACCTCAACACTGGCCTCGTCATGGGTGCCAGCATCGAGGCGCTCTTCATGGGCTCCGTCTCCATCGGTGCCTACATTCCGCCGGATGCCACCTCGGCCGGTCTGCTCTGCACCGCCTACGCCATCCTGCTCGGTCTCGACACCGAGGCGGCCGTCGGCCTTGCCATGCCCATCGGTACGCTCGTTCTCGGCGTGGCCAACCTCGGCCAGCTGGTGAGCAACTGGCTTACGAGCTTCATCCCCGGTATCGCGCTCAAGGGCGAGGGCTCGAAGCTCATGGCGCTCCACTGGCTGATCGGCCTCTGGCTTGCTCCCGTGTGGTTCGCCCTCATCTTCTGCGCCGTGTACTTCGGCTCCGGCGCTATCGACTGGCTTGTGAACGCCGTGCCTGCGTTCGTGCTCAGCGGCTTCGCAGCCGCGGCGAACATCCTGCCGGTCATGGGCTTCGCGATGCTTCTGCGCCTCATCTACCGCAAGGAACTCCTGCCCTACCTGTTCCTGGGCTTCCTGCTCACCTCGTACATGGGCGTCTCGACGCTCGGCGTGGCGCTTATCGCCGTCATCATCGCCGTCCTGACGCTCGGCTTTTTGGAAAAGAACCAGACCACGGCACAGATTGAGGGGGCTGACGACGATGACTTCTAATGAGACGGCGCAGGGCGCCTACAAGACCGGCGAATACGCCATCACCAAGCAAGACCTCACGAAGGCTGCCCTTTCCATCGGCGCGCTCGGCATGGAGTTCTCCTGGACCTATGCGAACCAGATGGGCCTCGCTTTCGGCATGATGGTCAAGAAGATGCTCAAAAAGATCTATCATGACGATCCGAGCGGCTACGCGGCCGCACTCGAGCGCCATACCGCGTTCTTCAACATCACGGTCTGCCTCGCTCCGTTCGTCGGCGGCATCGCGATGTCCATGGAGGAGCGCATCGCCAAGGGCGAGATGCCTCCCGAGTCCGTAAACGATATCAAGGCCGCCCTCATGGGCCCGCTTTCGGGCATCGGCGACGCCGTCTTCCTGACCACCATCCGCGTGGTCGCCGCCGGCATCGCCATCTCGCTCGCGGCTCAGGGCAACGTGCTCGGTCCCATCATTTTCCTGCTCCTCTTCAACGTTCCGCAGTACTTCCTGCGCGTGTGGGGCATCCACAAGGGCTATGAGATTGGCGTGAGCCTGCTCGAGACTGCCGAGCAGTCCGGCATCATGGACAAGGTCATTAAAGCCGCGGGTATCATCGGTATGATGGTCGTCGGCTCCATGACCTGCGGTATGTTCTGGGCGACGCTTGCGGTTGAGTTCGGCTCCGGGGATGAGGTCACCACGCTCCAGAGTGTGCTCGATGGCATCATGCCCGGCATGCTCGGCCTCGCCTTCATGGGCCTGTACTACTTCCTCCTCAAGAAGAAGGTCTCTCCCATGATTCTCATCCTGGGCACCATGGTGCTCGGTGTCGTGGGCGTGTACTTCGGCATTCTGGCCTAAACCAACGGCCCGGTTTCGGGGCGGCGGCTTTGCTGTCGCCCCTTTTTCTCAGCCTTGAAAAACATAACGTCATAATACGATTTATTTTAGTAACGTGGGGCGTTCGGAAGGGGCGGCGGCGCGTGGCTGCGATGCAGGATGCGCACGGCAAAAGGAGTCGATAGCGTGGGCAAGCAAGCGAGCGACAGCGGTCTGGGCGCGCTGACGGCAGGTGAGAAGCGCCTCATCGCGCTTGAATCACTCCAGTGGTGCGCGGTCAACGCCGTGTATTTTCTTGGGCTCATCGGCGCGGCGACCTACGAGCTCGGTGGAAACGCCTTCCTCGTGGCAGCCATCACGCTCGTGCGCAACCTCTGCAATTCGCTGGCGAACGCGGCTTCCGGTCCTGTGATCGACCGCATAGGGCCGCGCAAGACTGCTCTCGCGACGCTCTACGCCATGCTCGCCATGAGCATTTTCATGGGAATCGTTCCACCTTCTGTTCCAACCCTTATGTTCGCCGCTGTCATGATGGGCTTGGGCGGCGGTTCCATCAACACGTGTACGCGCACCTACCCGGTGTACCTCACGCGGGGAAAGGCGGGGCTCGCACGCCTGAACGGTCTCATGGTGTTCTACAGCAACATCGCCTATGCGGCTGGACCCATCGCCGGCGGCGTTCTTGCTGGGTTCTTCCCCACGCGCGTGGTGTTCCTGTTCATGGCGGTGTGCCTGGTAGGCGCGATCCGCGTCACATGGGATTGTCGCGAGACCGTTACGCCGGAGCGCGAGGGTAGCGGTAAGCAGAAGGACGATAAGCTCGGCATGGTTTCCGGCGTGATCGAGGGCGCGCGCGTCACCATGCGCACCCACGACCTACGCCTCATTTTCGTGAGCGGCTTTTTGGGCTTCTTTGCGTTCGGTGCCTTCGATTCCCTCGAGTCGCTCTTCTATCGCGACGTGCTTGCCGTCGATGTGGTGTGGATGGGAATCCTCTCAGCGGTCTCGGGGTTCGGCATGGCGATCGGTTCATACATCTTTACCAAGATTCCCGCGCGCAAGATCGATATCCCGTTGCTGCTTGCCACGCTCATGTTCGTGGGCATCGGATCGATGATCTACGTGGGCACCAACATTCTTGTCGTCGCTATCGCAGGCCAGTTCATCAACGGGCTTGCTTGGGGATTTATGGAGCCTACCCAGGCGATTCTCGTGCAAGAGCGCACGCCCATGACTCATCTTGGGCGCGTAATGGGCTTCGTGCGGCTGGGGCTCAACAGCGCGGGCGTGATTCCGCTCGCGGTGGCGCCGTTTCTGGCCGAGGCCTTCGGTGTGCAACGGGTGCTCTTCGGTGCCTCGTGTATCATCGCACTGGTGGGCGGTTTTTCAAGCATTATGCGGAGCGGGCGTCTGCGCGTTCGGCGTACCCAGGTAAAGGAGTGATTGTTCGTGCAACAGCTTGAGGCGGTCATCTTTGACATGGATGGCGTGCTGGTAGATTCCGAGGCGGCCTACCGCCGCGTTCACGAGGCATTCTTCGAGGCGCAGGGCGTCGAGGTCTCCTCCGAGGAGTTCGACATGCTTGCTGGCTCGTCACGCAAGGTGGAGCGCCAGTTCTATGCTGCGTGGTGGGAACGCTCCCGCGGCGAGAAGATGGACGGCGAGGCGATCGAGCGGCTTGAGGATGCGTTTTGGGACAGCCATCCCATCAGCTACCGCGAGATCATGAACCCTGGCGTGCCCGAGACCCTAGAGGAGCTCAAGCACCTGGGATACCGCTTGGCGGTCGCTTCGTCCTCGCCGCTCGATCATATCGAAAAGGTGCTCGAGGAATGCGGCATCGCAGGCTTCTTCGAGGTGGTGGAAAGCGGCGACGAGCTCACGCAGAGCAAGCCGAACCCCGAGATCTATCTGCTCACGTTGGACAAACTCGGTCTTCCTGCCGAAGCGTGCTGCGCCGTCGAGGATTCCGATCCCGGCATCGAGGCCGCGCGCCGCGCCGGGCTCTACACGATTGCCAAGCGTGAGGAGCGCTTCGGGTTCACGCAGCGGGGAGCAGACGTTATGGTGAACGAGATACCGGGCGTTATTGGCGCCATTCTGGAGTACGTCCCCGCATAAGCGGATCCATTGTCCTTTCCATTCGCGAGACCCCGGTGCGCGGGAATGCGGGCAGAACTTGGCGTGTACTTTTGAACATGCTGCGACTACGCGCCAGCTCCTGTCTGGATTTCGAGGCGCCGAGCAAGGGTTGCCCAGGCATGATATGGTTCGAAAGGAGACCGTAACATGGGTATCAACTCACACATCGACTACATCGACGATCCGAACGACACGTTCGACGAATACCTTGAAAAAGCGCGCCGCTACGGCTTCCGCTGCGTCTTTGCCGATCCCGAGACCTACGAACATGCCTGCGAGATGCTCGCGGGCACAGATGTCATCGTCGCGGGCGCCATCGACTTTCCCAAGGGCGCGCTCACGCTCGAGGAGGAGCTGCCGGAATTCGAGCGCTATGCGCAGGCCGGGTTTACGGAGATCGACTACGTGCTGAATCAGCGCGCCGTGGATGAGCGCGACTTCGATGCCATCGAGCACGAGATGCGCGGTGTGGCGGAGTTCTGCCGTGCGCACGGCATGCGCGACAAGGTCATCGTCGAGATGCCGAAGCTCGAATCCGAGGCAGACAAGCGGCGCGTTTGCGAGATCGCGCTCAAGGCGCGCCCTGCGTTCCTCAAGACCTCGTCCGGTCGCCCGTACCAGGCGACGCTCGATGACGTGCGCCTTATGGCCGAGGTGCTCGGCGACAAGGTGCAGGTGAAGGCGGCGGGCGGAATTCGTACGTATGAGCAGGCGAAAGCGTTCATCGAGGCGGGGGCGAGCGCGCTCGGCGCGACGGCGGGCATCGCGATCGTCGAGGGGGAGCGCGCCGCCGGGGCATAAGGGGTCGACGCGGCATGTGAAAGGGGACATCGTGAAGCCGTTCAATCTCATCAAGGACATCATCGAGAAGCGCGGAGCGATCGAGGAGGTGTATTGGGTCGCCTGCGGCGGCTCGCTCATCGATCTGCTGCCGGCTCATATGCTGCTCGAGCGCGAGGCGAGGCGCATCGTTTCGGGGGCCTACACGGCGCGCGAGTTCTGCATCGCCGCGCCGAAGCGCTTGGGCGAGCACAGCCTCGTGGTCGCGTGCAGCCATAGCGGCAACACGCCAGAGGTGCTCGATGCGTGCCATCTCGCTTGCGAGCGCGGTGCCGAGGTCGTCGCGCTCACCGACGGCGCGGAGTCCAAGATCGCGCAGGGTGCGTGGACGTGCTGGGTGTATCCGTGGGGAGCCGACGTCCCCGCGAGCGAGGTGCCCTCGGGTATCGCGCCGCTTCTTGCCGCCGAGCTGCTCGATCAGCAGGAGGGCTTCGCCGATCTTCCCGACCTCTACCGGGGTGTCGATACGATGGATGAGGTGCTGCCCGCGGCGCGCGAGAAGGTGAACGCGGAGCTGGGGGAGCGCTTCGCGGCGCTTTGCCAGGATCATCCATTCCTCTACATCCTGGGTTCCGGCCCCAATTTCTGCCAGACTTACGGCTTCGCAATCTGCTCGCTCATGGAGATGCAGTGGCAGAGCTGCAGCTATATCCATTCGGGCGAGTACTTCCACGGGCCTTTCGAGGTTACGGAACCCGGTGTGTTCTATTTTTTACAGATGGGATCGAGCGAGTACCGCGCCATGGATGAGCGCGCGCTCGCGTTCCTGAGCGACCATACCGACACGCTCATGGTGCTTGACGCCCTCGAGTACGGTATGGACAAGGTGCCGGCGAGCGTACGCGCCTATCTCGACCCCGTGCTCTTCTATGCTATGAACGTCGAGCTGCGCGCCGCGCGCGGAAAGGTGTTCGACCATGATCCGGATTTTCGCCGCTACATGGGAGTCGTTTCGTACTAGGGAGGGCAGCCATGGGATTCGACGTCTCGATCCTGGGCTTTGGAGATAACGTCGTCGACCGCTACGAGCACCTGGGCGTTATGTATCCCGGCGGCAACGCCGTGAACGTAGCGGTGTACGCGCGGCGTCTCGGGGCGGCGCGCTCCGCGTACATGGGCATCTTCGGCACAGACGATGCGGCCGAGCACGTGATCGGGAGCCTTGTCGATGAGGGCGTGGAGCTCGTGCGCTGCCGGCAGGAAGTTGGCGAGAACGGCGCGTCGAGCGTGACGGTGGAGGCGGGCGAGCGTGTGTTTCTTGGTTCGAACCAAGGCGGGATCCGCGGGAGGTCGCGTTATGTGCTCGATCGCTTTGCCCTCGAATACGTGCGAGGTTTCGATGTGCTGCATACCGGCAGCTATTGCTTCACAGAGCGCGAGCTGCCGTTGGTGCGCGCGGCAGGCGTGCCGGTGAGCTTCGACTTCTCGGAGGACTCCGTCGATTCGTATGTGGAGGACGTGGCGCCGTTCGCGGACTTCGCCTTCTACTCCGCAGAAGACGAGGCAGGCGACGAGGTGGTGGGTGAGCGCCTTCGCTGGCTCTGCAGTCTGGGACCTGGCATCGCTGTGGTGACACGGGGCGAACGTGGATCGGTCGCGTTCGATGGCGACCGCTTCTTCGAGCAGCCCATCAAGCCTGCCGCGACGGTGCGCGACACGATGGGTGCCGGCGATTCGTTCATCGCGTCGTTTCTGCTAGGATATCTCGATGCTTGCAAGCGGGGAGAGGCACGCGACGAGGCCATTGCCCGCGCGCTCGACGGGGCTGCCGCCTTTGCCGCCGAGGTATGTGGTATCGAGGGCGCGTGGGGTCATCCCAAGCGCTTCGCATAGCGCGCGGCACCGTCTCGTTTCTTGCTCGCTTGGAAAACCTGGCAGGAAATGAGGCGCTCATCGAGAAAGCGGTCGAGTCGCGTGCCAAGTCCTGCCCGGATTTCAGGGGGCGGCACTCGAGGCGATCGCTCTTCTTCGCGACAACAGATTCGGAACGGAAAGGAAAGGCTCCCATGTCCATCAAGGCCATCGCGCTCGATATCGACGGTACGCTTACCAACGACGAGAAGCGCATCACGCCGCGCACAAAGGAGGCGCTGCTTGCCGCTGCGCGGGCGGGCATCACGCTCATCCTGGCTTCGGGGCGCCCTGCACACGGCCTGCGCGCACTTGCTCATGAGCTCGAGCTCGATCGCTACCACGGGATGCTCGTGGCCTACAACGGATCGCAGGTACGCGACGCGACCTCGGGCGAGCTCCTGTTCAATCAGGCGATTCCTGTGGAGGAGGCGCGCGCGGTGCTCGAGCACCTGCGGGGCTTCGACGTCATCCCCATGCTCGTCGATGCTGATCGCCTCTATATCGAGGATGCCTATCGCTGCACCATCTACCACAAGGGCGCGCCGAAGAACATCGTCAAATACGAGCGCGATGCCTGCGGGCTGCGCATCCACGAGGTGCATTCGCTTCTCGACTGGTGCATCACGCCGCAGAACAAGATTCTCACGGCGGGCACGGATACGTACCTGTCCGAGCATCACGAGGCGATGGCCGCCCCGTTCGTCGATAAGCTGAGCTGCATGTTCACCGCTGATTTCTACTTCGAGTTCACGGCTCAGGGCATCGATAAGGCGCGTGCCCTCTCCGTGGCGCTGCCCGAGCGCGGCATCGACCCCTCCGAGCTCGTGGCGTTCGGTGACGGCCAGAACGATATTCCCATGCTGCGGCTTGCGGGCGTGGGCGTTGCGATGGCGAATGCAACCGACGAGGTGAAGAGCGCGGCGGATATGGTCACGCTTTCGAACAACGAGGACGGCATCGCTGCCGCCCTCGAGGATCTGCTGCGCTGAGGGGCTGGTCGAAGCGGCGCGCGAGGCGTCTCTTGGCTGTGCGCGGCTTCAGCTCGCGAAGTCGAGCAGGCGCGTGCTGCGGTCGGCGATCTGGGCGCCGAGCGTTGCGGCATTGACCCTGCGAATTTGCGCGAGCTGCTCGAGGGTCGAGGCGAGCGAGCGCTCGATGGCGTCCAGCCGGTAGGGATTTCCCAGCTGGGGCGGTGCGTCCGTTTCGAGCAGCAGGCGATCGCCGGGCAGGATGCGCGCGTACTCGCGGCCGCGCTTTGTGGCGAGCATGTGCTCGTTTATTGAGAAGAGGCAGCCCAGGCGAACCGCGCGCCAAAGCTCGTCGCTGGTGCCACTGAACCAGTGCAGGATGCGGGTGGCGCTCCGAGCGGCACCCGTACGCTCGAGGATGTCGAGCGCGCGGCTCGCGGACCTGATGGCATGAATGGATATGACGCGCCCGGGAAGCGGGTGTTCGCAGACCGTGCGCATGGTGCGCTCAAAGGCGGCCGCCTGCGCCTCGATGCTCTCCGCTCCGCGCTTGCCGGCATCGAGCCCCACTTCGCCTATGTAGCGCGCCCGCGCCGCCAGCTCCTCCAGCAGCCCAACGTCGGCGTCGCCGCAGGTGCCGTCTGCGAGCCACCAGGGATGGAGGCCTGCCCCCACGCGGACGTTCGCGCAGGTGGAGAAGCGCTCGCGCGCATCGATGGCGTCGACGGGGGTGACGGTCGTGCAGAAAAACCCGATGTCCTCCGCATGGGCCGCGCGGGCGATTTCGACTCCGTTGGTCATGAGGTCGAGATGGCAGTGCATGTCGACGAAGCGCATCATGCTCCGCCGCCCATGTTTTCACGTCCGCAGCCCGCCGCGCCCGCCCTGAGGGTATCCTCCACGCCTGCGATTCGGCGCAGGACAAAGCCGGCGAGCATCTGCCCCATGATGGGTGGCAGGTAGGAGGTCGTACCGAGAGGCGGTCGGCCGCTGTTGCGCTCGGCGCGTGCCGGGAGCTCGGGCGAAGCGATAGGTGCTTCGGGGGAGTACAGCACGTCGAGGTGACGGATGCCGCGCTTGCGGCAGCCCTTGCGGATGACGCGCGCGAGGGCATCGCCGCTTGTCTCGTAGATGTCTGCGAAGCGGAGCCGCTCGGGGTAGAGTTTCATTGCGCCTCCCATGCTGCTCACGATGGGGATTTCCGCACGTTCGGCATAAGTGGCAAGCTCGAGCTTCGTTGAGATGGTATCGATGGCGTCGATGAGGTAATCGATGTGCCCGCCCGCCTCCGTGCGCACGTCCTCGATGAGCGCGGCGACGTCGCCGGGCAGTACGAAGGACCCGCGCGTGATGACGCGGATGTCCGGATTGATGCGCTGGATGAGCAGGCGCGCCGCGTCGACTTTGCGCATGCCGATCGTTTCCGACCAAGCGAGCGCCTGCCGGTTAATGTTGCTCGGCGCGACCTCGTCGCCGTCGACGACGATGATCGTTCCTACGGCGCCGCGCGCGAGCGCCTCGATGCAGTTCGAGCCCACGCCGCCCGCGCCCACGACCATGACGGTCGCGGCCCGCTGACGCGCGAGTCCCGCGGTGCCCCAAAGGGCTTCGAGCCGAGATGTAGCCGTTTCTTCGTTCATGCGTACATTGTAGCAGGGCGCGCCCGCCGCCTGTTGCGCTGCGCGGCTACGGCCCGCCGTCCTGCGTGGCGCGGCCCGTCGTCCTGCTCGGCCGCAGCTCACCGTCCTGCTTGGCCGCGGCTCGCTGATGGTTTCGGAATGGAGAGAGCCCTTAGCCATTCCCGCGGCGATGCAGGTTTGAGACGATACCGAAGATACACCGATAAGATGCTTTGGATAGCAGGGAGTTTTTATATGGCAGAGTTCATCTACCAGATGTACCAGGCGCGCAAAGCGCATGGCGACAAGGTCATTCTCGACGACGTGACCTTGTCGTTTTACCCCGGCGCCAAGATCGGTGTCGTGGGCCCCAACGGCATGGGCAAGTCGACCCTGCTCAAGATCATGGCAGGCAAGGAGGAGGTTTCCAACGGAGATGCCCGCCTCACGCCCGGCTACACGGTGGGGCTCCTGGAGCAGGAGCCGCCGCTCGACGACGATAAGACCGTCATCGAGAATGTGCGCATGGCCTTCGGCGACCTGCTCGCCAAGGTGGACCGCTTCAACAAGATCGGCGAGGAGATGGCCGAGCCCGATGCGGACTTCGACGCCCTCATGGCCGAGATGGGCAAGCTCCAGGACGAGATCGACGCGGCCGACGGCTGGGACATCGATTCTAAGCTCGGTCAGGCGATGGATGCCCTCCAGCTGCCCGATTCCGACATGCCGGTGAAGGTGCTCTCCGGCGGCGAGCGCCGTCGCGTGGCCCTCTGCAAGCTCCTGCTCGAGGCGCCCGACCTGCTGCTCTTGGACGAGCCCACGAACCATCTGGACGCCGAGTCCGTGCTCTGGCTCGAGCATTTCCTCAAGAACTACCAGGGCGCCGTGCTCGCCGTCACGCACGACCGCTACTTCCTCGATAACGTGGCCGAGTGGATCTGCGAGGTCGACCGCGGGCACCTCTATCCCTATAGGGGCAACTACTCCACCTATCTCGAGACCAAGGCGGCGCGCATCGCCGCGCAGGGCCAGCGCGACGCTAAGCTTGCTAAGCGCATGGCGTCTGAGCTCGAGTGGGTGCGCTCGAGCCCCAAGGCGCGCCAGGCCAAGAACAAGGCGCGTCTTGCCCGCTATGAGGAGATGGAGGCCGAGGCCCGCGCAAGCCAGAAGCTCGACTGGACGGACATCCGCATTCCCGTGGGGCCGCGCTTGGGCGCGAAGGTGCTCGAGGTCGAGCACCTGCACAAGGAGTTCGACGGCCGCGTGCTCATCGACGACCTCTCCTTTAGCCTGCCGCGCAACGGCATCGTGGGCGTGATCGGCCCCAACGGCGTGGGCAAGTCGACGCTCTTCAAGATGATTATCGGGGAAGAGAAGCCCACGTCTGGTGCGATCGAGCTGGGCGAGACCGTCAAGATCTCGTATGTTGACCAGGGGCGTGCGGGCATCGATGCAGACAAGACGCTCTGGGAAGTCGTTTCGGGCGGCACCGACAAGATGATCGTCGGCGAGACCGAGGTGCCGAGCCGCGCGTACGTGGCGAGCTTTGGCTTCAAGGGCCAGGACCAGCAGAAGCGCGCCGGCGTGCTTTCCGGCGGCGAGCGCAACCGCCTGAACCTGGCGCTCACCTTGAAGCAGGGCGGTAACCTGCTGCTGCTCGACGAGCCCACGAACGACCTCGACGTGGAAACGCTCTCGTCACTCGAGGCGGCGCTGCTCGAATTCCCCGGCTGCTCCGTGGTCATTAGCCACGACCGCATGTTCCTTGACCGTGTGGCCACACATATCCTGGCATGGGAGGGTTCGGACGAGAACCCGGGCAACTGGTATTGGTTCGAGGGGAACTTCGCCGCGTACCAGGAAAACCGTGTGGCGCGCCTGGGCGAGGACGCCGCCAAGCCGCATCGCATCCATCGCAAGCTCACCCGCGATTAACAGGCGGGGTCCGGACAGCAGGCCCGTTGTCGGGCGAGATCCGGACAGTGAGCTCGTTTTCGGGCGACATTTGGACAAAATGGGTGACCTCAATGTCCGAATGTCGCCCGACATTCATTTGAGCATCCAAAAAGCGCCCGGCAACGAGCGGGTGGGCACTCGATGGTGCTCGCGGCAACGTGTCGTGCGCGCGGCAACGCATCGCGCACGTAGCAACGCGTTGTGCGATTGGCAACACGCCGCGCCGGCGGGCCGATTACCTATCGATCTCGACAGCGTCGATAGCCCACGCGAGGTTGCTCACCGCGCGCTTCTTCAGGCGTACCGTCGCCGCATGGCGCTCACCATCGTGTAGGTAGTAAAGGGGGAACGATGCCCCGCCGCGGCTCAGGTCGGCGGTGCCGCGCAGGCAGGCGATGTAGAAGTACTCGCCGGCAATGCCGAGCGTATCGGCTCCATAGGGCAGCAGGGCGGCGAGTTCGGCCATGATCGAAGCGGGGCAGTACACCTCTGCGGCGAAGTCTTGAGGATACATGCTGAGGTCGACGGGGCGTGGCCCGGCGGTCGCGGCATTGGAATCCGCCGCTTTAGCCTCGGGCTCGTCGGCTGCGGCCTCGCTTGCTCCCGGCTTGCCGCCTGACGGGGCCTCCGCCGCGGTCTCGGCGGTTGACGCGTCGTTTGTGACCGGAGTCGATTCCAGCGTGGTCACGCCGGCATCGGCGCGGTCCGGGTCGAAGGTGACCGTGAGCGAGAAGGCCGGTTCGGGGGCGCGCACCGTTGCCTCGGGCGCCTCGCCGCCTGTGGCTCCCGTGGTCTCTTGCACAGCGTTGTTCGTTGTCTCGGCGCGCTCTTGCTGAACGTCGCTTGCGGGTTCAGGTGACCCTATCCTCGCATCGCCTGCCGTGGCAGATGGGTTCTCTTCGGAATCGGTCGCCGCCCCAGACGGTTCCAGCCCATCGCCTTTCGCGGACATCGACGGCCCTCGTTGCTCGGCACCATCGGTTTCGCTTGCCGCGCGCGTGGTAGGCTCTTCGGCGTCATGCGCGGTTGCTTCGCCTGAAGCATCTGCAGCGGCTTCGCGGGTTGCGGGCACATCGGCTTCGGCGCTCCCCTCTGGGGCCACGAGGGCTTCTGGAGCGCGCGCGGGGGCTTCCTGCGAGGTTGCGGGAGTTTCCGACAAAGCCATAGGGGTTTCCTGCTCGGCGCTCGCGGATTCGGCGGTTTCCACATTGGCGGGCTCATCGGCCGTCTCGCGCGGAACGATGCGCGGCCGAACCGGCTTGAGGCCGCGTGCGCCCTTCTTGCGCTTCCAGGGCTTTCCCGCGGATTTGCCACCGGCGGGTTTGGGGGAGTCGTCGGCGGATTCGAGCGCTTCATCCCATTCCGGCTGGGCAACGAGTGTTGCGTAGACGCGGCCTCCCTTGAAGACGGTGAGCGTCACCATATCGCCCAGCGCCTCCATGAGGGCGCGCGCGTCGGCAAACCCCATGTCCTCGGCGGCGATCCCGTCGGCGGCGAGCGCGTCTTCGATTTGCGTGATAAACGTTTGCCGTCCGGTTCCGATGGCGGCCTTCAGCATGCGATACAGGTACATGCGATTGCCTTGGCTAAGCTGCGGTTGTTGCTGCGATGACATAGGCGCCTCTTTCGTAGTATGTTCCCCTAGCATCTTAGCATCGGCGCTCGCCTTGGACACTCGGGCTCGCCGGGCACCTCTCGCCTCGGACGTTCAGGCTCGCGGCGCCTATCGAGACGCGGCGGCGCCGGTCGTCGTCCCCGCCGCGGGCGTCTGTCCCGTGGCTCCGCTGCTCGTGCCGCCTCCGGTGCCGCCCGACGTGCCGGATTGCGAACCGCCGGTGCCGCCCGACGTGCTGTCGCCGCTTCCGGAGCTATCCGTACCGTCTTCCGGTGTTGCGTCCGATCCGCTTCCTTGCGTTCCGTCTCCGGAGCCGCCGGTGGCAGGGTCGCTCGTGCTCGGAGTCGATGGCGAATCGGCCGAGGTGCCGTCGCTTGCCGTGCCCGGATTGGATTCTGATCCCGTTGCAGCCTGTGACGCTTCATCAGAAGAAGTGCCGTTCTCCGAGGTGTCTACGGTGGCATCGGCGGAGGTGTCAAGCTCTTCGGTTGCAGGGGTGAAGATGGGCGTGGTTCTCGTGCCCAGGCCCTCGCCAGCGGTGAGGACGAGTATCACCGCGGTGCAGGCGACGAGCGCCACTACGGCCGAGATGATCGAGAACGCGACAACCTTGCGCTGGGTAGCCGAGCGCTCAGCCACGGCGCGTGCTTGGAGCCGCTTCGGTGCAATTCTCGTTCCCGAGCCCGCGCTCGCTGCGGCACCGTTCCGCGCGCCCTGTGAGGCGTAGGCGCTTGGAGTGCCTCCGGCTTCCCGCGCGTAGCCGCTCGCGCTTCCATACGATGTCCAGGTGGTGGCCTGCCCGCTGGAGATATCGATCGGGTCGGGCGCTATCGGTTGGGTGACGCCTTGGTCGCCCGCATGGTATGAGGAGCCCGACCGCTTTCCCCGCGCCGAGTGCCGGTCGTCGCCGATTGCGGGTGCGACGACGTTCTTTTTGAGCTTCTCGGCGCTTGCCGTGAGAAAGCGACGGTATAGCTGAGATGAGACCACCGTCACGACGGAGCTTACTGCGGCGCCGATTACCGAGCCAGCGATGCCGATCCTCGATGCGAGCACCACCGAGGTGGCGGCTGCGGCTGCTCCCGCGATGATTTGGGCAATCGAGAGGTCGTCGAACAGACGCTCCTTATGCTTGGAAAACGATTGCGTGTTGCCGATAGATGCCTCGGTTGCGGCCTGGTCGTCGCTCTCGCGCCTGACCACGCGCGTCCGCTGCCGATCGGTGAACTCCTCATATGCATCGGGTGCCATGGTGCCTCCCGTTTGAATGTCTATAGAGCGCGATGCCGCCCCTCGGCCCGCGCGTGTTCGTTATACATCTCTCCTACCCGGCGTGCACGGCATTGTCCGTTCCATGTGGAAGTCAACAGAAAGACAGCGAACAGATGAAGGGGTTGTGAAGGGGTGGGTAGGTGCATGTTGCGAGCATGCATGTTCAGGCGGTGCGCGCGGGGGGCGTCGGCGCACGGGGGAGCAGTGCGCGCG
>NZ_CEWCAA010000021.1:0-32953 GCF_982429025.1 Enorma sp. | reverse complement strand
CCAGAGGCTCCTGACATGGTGTCGCTCAGGCCGATGCCTACCATGGTCGTTTGCGACTTCGATCTTATCGCCGACATGCCGCTCGAAGCACGTCTCGAGGGCAGGGCTCTTATGCTCGGCGCCGCCCTTGCAGAGGGGAAGCGCGTCTGGGAGCAGTTGGCCGAGAGCGCTCCTCTCATCGCTGCCGATGAGCCCGTTGCATTCAGTGAGGTCTTTGGACCGGTGCAGCAGGCGCGTCGCAATGTCGTTAAGGCCGCAAACCCCTCTGCTCGGCATGCGCTGTCCTATGGACGCGCGACGGCTCGTGCGCTCGCACGTTGTCTGGGGCCCGAAGCCCCTGGTTGGGCGCTTTTGTCAGAGGGCATGCGCTTCGAAGCCCGTCTTGCTGTGGAGGCGGCTGGCCTCGATGCCGATATCGTCTTTGATCAGGACGATCTGTTTGAAGACCTCGGCATCGAGGAATACGGATTCTCGCTCGATGCCGAGGACCTCGTGCGCGCCCTCAAGGAGGAGCATGCGCGCCGGTCTAACCGTTTCCTCCTCCCGCTTCCCAAATCGGTGGGCACCATTCGGCTAACGGCCGTTCCTGACGATGTGCTCATGCGCCATGCGCGTGCCTATGTTGCTTCGCGTGCGGAGCTCGTGGCATAGCGGACGATTGATTTCTCCTAACCGGTACTCGCTCAGCGTACTTGCAGTATGCTTTACTGCGGATCCTGGATGTCAAATGACTCACAGACACCGGGTGTTGGCGATTCAAATGACTCACAGACACCCGGTGTCTGTGAGTCAAACGATTTAGAAAGAAGGGGTACTTATGTCCTCACATGCTTCTGGCCCGCTCGGTCGCATCGAGCGTGTTCGCGAGCTCATGGACGAGCGCGGCTACGATGCCGTCATTATTCGCGACGAGGCGAATCTTCGCTGGTTGACCGGCGCCGAAGGCGTGTTCGACTATACGGGTGAACTGCCGCACGCCGCGTTCATCACCGCGTCGAATACGTTCCTGCACACCGATTCTCGCTACTACAACAGCTTCATCGAGCATCTTCCGGCAGATAGCCCTTGGGTCCTCGATATGGAGGTCATCGGTATTCCGCGTTGGGCTGCCGAGCGTGCTCGCGATGCCAAGTGCCGCGTCGTTGCCGTTGAGGACACCATGGAGCTTTCGTTCTACGACGGTTTGGTCCGCGGCCTTGATGACCTTTCCATCTGCGCCCTGCTTCCGCAGATGCATGGGGACCTTCGCCTCATGCGCGCGGTGAAGGACGAAGAGGAGATCGCCCTCATGAAGCGGGCCCAGGCAATCACCGACGCCGCGTTTGCGCACATGCTTGAGTTCATTCGTCCCGGTCTCACCGAGAAGCAGATAAAGCTCGAGCTCGAGAACTTCATGTTCGAAAACGGAGCCGACGGCCTTGCGTTCGGCTCTATCGTCGCTGCAGGCCCTAATGCGGCGAACCCGCACGCCATCCCGAGCGATCGCCCTGTGCAGAAGGGCGAGTTCGTTCTCATGGATTACGGCGCGCGCTACCACGACTACGATTCCGACATGACCCGCACGGTTGCCGTGGGCGAGCCCTCGGCGAAGATGCGCGAGATTTACGACCTCGTGCAGCGCACGCACGAGGAGTGCGCCAAGGCGGTCTATGCCGGCGTGGACGGCAACGAGATCCATGAGCTTTCGAGGAAGATTATCGGCGATGCCGGTTACGGCGAGTATTACGGTCACGGTCTTGGCCACGGCGTGGGCATCGACATCCATGAGCTCCCCAATTTCGGGCGCACGCACAATACGGTGGGGGAGGGCTCCGTCGTCACGATCGAGCCTGGTGTGTACCTGCCCGGGGAGTTCGGCGTTCGCCTTGAGGACTACGGTCTCGTGACCGCCCAGGGCTTCGTTCCCTTCACCCAGAGCCCGCATGACCTTCAGGTCATCGACTGCTAGGAGCTGCTAGCTCCCTTTGGTTCAGCCTGGCTTGCACCCATCGCGTCGCTGCCAGGCTGCTTTGTCGAGAGGCGGGCGCTTCGACGCTCGCTCTGTGGATAGTTGCGCTTGCACCTGCGTAAAGGCGCGGGAAAGCGTATACTTTGTACGTTCATGCATCAATGCAGCGCAGGCCTCTGCGTGGCAGACAAGCAAGAAAGGTAGCACATGGCAACCATCACCACCGCCGATTTCAAGAACGGCATCGGATTGCGCATCAAGGACAAGGTCGTGACCATCGTCGAGTTCCAGCATGTCAAGCCGGGCAAGGGCGGCGCGTTCGTGCGCTATAAGACCAAGGACATCAAGACCGGCCGCGTGGTCGAGAATACCTGCAACGCCGGCACCAAGTTCGAAAGCGTCATGCTCTCCACCCGTGAGATGCAGTACCTCTACAACGACGGCAACGACTTCATCTTCATGGACAACGAGACCTATGAGCAGGTCCCCGTGCCCGAGGACTTCATCGGCGACAACGCTAAGTGGCTCAAGGAGAACGACGTCTGCCAGCTTCTCTACGCCGACGATGACCTTATGGGCGTGAACCCGCCGATGTTCATCGAGGTCCAGATCACCCAGACCGATCCGGGCTTCAAGGGCGACACCGTTCAGGGTTCCACCAAGCCTGCCACCATCGAGACCGGTGCAGTTGTCCAGGTGCCCATGTACCTCAACGAGGGCGAGATGATCAAGGTCGACACGCGCGACGGCAAGTTCGTTTCCCGCGTCTAGTTTCTGCTCCATCGTACGTATTTGGGGGACCCCATGTCTCAGGAGATCTACATTTCCGGTATCGGCATTGCGCCGGAGGTTCTCGCTGCGGTCGTTTCGCGCTCCGTCGAGGAGATCGAGGGCATCGCGTCGGTCGGCGTGAAGGACCTCGCCACCAACCTCGTCTCGATGCTCTCTGCGCGCAGCACCGCCGCCGCTCCTGCGGTCGAGACCGAGGTCGTAGATGACCAGCTTGCGATCACGGTGCACCTTGTCGTGTTCTTCGGCTATCCGTTCAAGAAGCTCGCCGAGGTCGTGCGCGAGGCGGTCGTCCACGCTATCGATGCCCAGGTGGGCGTTTCCGTGGCGCGAGTCGATGTGTGCATCGACGGACTCGTCTTCCCCAAGGAGTAGTAGTGAGCCTCAAAGTAGAACGCGGGCGCACGCTTGCCCGTAGCCAGGCCCTTCAGCTCCTCTTCCAGGCCGAGATTCTCGGGCGCACCGTCGACGATGTGCTCGCAGGCGATTATCTTTTGGCGCGCGCCTCCGAGGAGGCAAGCCCGCTCGTTCCCTACGCTGCCGAGCTGGCGCGCGGTTGCTATGCGCATATCGGCGAGATCGATCGCGGCCTTGCCCGGGTTTCGGAGAACTGGGCTCTTGACCGCATGCCCGGCTCGGACCGCAATCTGCTGCGCCTTGCCGTCTACGAGCTGCGGTTCTCGCCAGAGCGCGTCGATGATGCCGTGGTGATCAACGAGGCCGTTGAGATTGCCAAGGCGTACGGTACCGATGAATCGGCAAGCTTTGTTAACGGCGTGCTTGGGCGCGTGGTGCGCGATTCCCGCATCTTCCCGCGCCCCGTTGATTCCACGCCTGCGGAGGACTCGGCTGCGCCCGCCTTGGTTGCACAGGCGGCGGATCCCGTTGAGGCTGCCGAGCCGGCTGCTGCCGAAGCTCCCGTGTCGAGTGAGGGCTGCTAGGTATGGCTGAGGTCGCCCCGAACAGCTTCGCCGATATTACGGAGCGCTTGGACGAAATCATCTCTGTCGTGCGCTCGAAGGACACGTCGCTCGAGCGCAGCCTCGACCTGTATGACGAGGCCATCGAGCTTGGGTCTCGTGCTGCAGAGCTCGTCGATAGCTTCGATTTGAGCCCCGAGGAGGCAGCACAGCTCGATCAGGCGGCTCGTGCCGACGACACCTCCCTCGATGCTGCGGCCCAGGATGGGTCCGATTCGGCTTCCGATGCGGGCGCCGATGCAGCGCCTCCAACTGAATAGGGCTTGCGTGCCATGAAGCGCGTACGCCTCGATGATGAACTCGTTGCTCAGGGCATCTGCGTTGATCGCGCGGATGCCCTGCGCACCTTGATGGCCGGTGATGTCTCTGCGCGGGGAGAGCGGCTCACCTCACCCGGCATGATGGTCGACCCCGGCCTTCCTTTGCATGTCAAGGGGCGTCTTCCCTATGTTGGGAGGGGAGGTCTTAAGCTCGAGGGTGCGCTTGATGCCTTCGGCGTGGATCCTTCCGGCCTTGCGTGCGGAGATATCGGGTGCTCGACTGGCGGCTTTACCGATTGCCTTCTTAAGCGCGGTGCTGCCTCGGTTATTGCAGTCGATGTTGGTCGAGCGCAGTTCGCATGGTCGCTGAGAAACAATGGGCGCGTCACGCTCCTAGAGCGGACGAATGTGGTCGATCTGCCCTCGCTGGGCTATCGCGCCTGCTGCGACCTGGTCGTCTGCGACGTTTCCTTTACGAGCATCGCACACATTATCGATGCCGTCACCGCCTTGCTCGTGCCCGGCGGCCGCTTTCTCACGCTCGTTAAACCCCAGTTCGAGGCACCTGCCTCCGAGGTCGGTGAAGGAGGGGTCGTGCGCGATCCGAACGTACGCCGTCGCGTGCTCGAGCATGCGGTAGACCTGTTCTCCGGGTGCGGCCTTACGCCGGAGGGTGTGTGCACCTCGCCCATAACGGGTACGAAGGGTAACGTTGAGTTCTTTCTCCTTGGCCGTCTGGGCTCCGGCGGTGAAACTGAGGTTGCCGCGGCGCGCGAACGGGTTCTCTCATCCATCGAAGGGGTGGTGGGCGCATGAAGGTCTTTCTCGTGCCGAACTACTATAAAAACGAGGCGGTCGAGAGCGGCCTAGCGCTCGAGCTTTGGCTTTCGCGCCAGGGTTATGAGGTGGCATGGGCGGCAGATCAGCGCTCGAAGATCGTCTCGACTCCCGATATTGAGGGCTCGGACCTTGTTATCTCGCTTGGCGGCGATGGCACGCTTCTGCGGGCTGCGCGTATCGTCGGCTATCAGGAGATTCCAATACTTGGATTGTCCTATGGGCATCTTGGGTTCCTCACGGCGGCAAGTCCCGATGATACCGACATCCTCTCCGTGGTGAGCGATGCCCTGGCGGGCGAGATGCACGTGAGCCGGCGCGCCACACTCGCCATCGATGTTTTCGCGCATACCGACGAAGGTGAAGAGCAGGCCCTCGACACCTTTGCATTAAACGACCTCGCCCTCACGCGCGGTCCTCTTTCCGACATGGTTGAGTTCACCATCACGGTGTCGGGGCATCGCATCGACCGGCTGCGGGGCGACGGCGTGGTCGTGTCGACGGCAACGGGGTCTACCGGTTATGCGCTCTCGGCGGGCGGCCCTATCGTAAGTCCAGATTACACCGGTATGGTGTGCGTGCCCATTGCGCCGCATACCATTCAGGCCCGCGCGTTTTTGACCTCGCCTTCCGATGTGGTCGAGATCGAGATGTCGCGCGATCGCCCCTCTATCCCCGCTGTTGCCGTCGATGGCGTGTTCGTAGCGAAGGATGCCGTGGTCGACCGTGTGGTTGCTCGCCGCGGGCCAGGCGATATCCTGCTGCTCGATTACGGCCCTGAAAGCTTCTATACCTCGGTGTCTCGCGTGTTCTACGGAGTCCACCATGATCGATGAGATTTACGTTCTAGACCTCGCGCTCATCCATGAAGCGACCTTTTCGCCAGCGGCGGGCCTTACCGTGCTCACCGGCGAGACCGGTGCCGGTAAGACGGCGCTTCTCTCTGCTCTGAAGCTTCTGGTGGGTGAGCGCGCGGATGCGTCGCTCGTGCGCGAGGGTGCTGAGTGCGCCGTCGTCGAGGGGCGGGTTTTTCGCGATTCTCATGACGTTGAGGGCGTTTGCGCATCGCGCAGGGTTGGCGCAGACGGTCGGAGCCGGGTGCGCCTCGATGGGCATTTGGGAAGCGTGCGCGAGCTTACGCAGGTGATCGGCCCTACGATCGACCTCTGCGGCCAGCATGAGCATCAGCGATTGCTCGATGCCGCGACGCATGTCGAGATGGTTGACGCTTGGGCGGGTGCTCCGGTGGCCGCAGCACTTGAGGGGTATCGTGAAGCGCTGAAGCGTGCTCGCGCGGCTAAAGATGAGCTTGACCGGGTCACGGCTGCGGCGCGCACGCAGGGCTCTCGTCTCGAGGAGGCGAGATTCGCGCTCGAGCGCATCGATGAGGTGGATCCTCAGGAGGGTGAGTTCGAGGAGCTCGAAGAAACCTTGCCTCGTGCGGAGCACGCCGAGGCGCTCGCGGGCACCGCGCACGAGGCGGCGGAGGCCATTTCGGGCGAGGGCGGCGCGCTCGATGCGCTGAATTCGGCGATTGCCGAGCTTGCGCGCATGGGATCGGTCGACGCCAAGCTCGCTCAGTTCGCCGATACCTTGACTGGTGCGGCCATCACGCTCGAAGACGCTTCGTCTGACCTCAGAAGATATCGCGATAACGTTGACTTCGACCCTGCCGAGCTTGCGCAGCTTCAGGAACGTTTTTCGGCGTTTAAAGGATTGCTCAGACAGTTCGGCCCGCGCATGGAAGACGTCTTTGCCCGCCGCGAGGATGCGCGCGAGCTGCTTGCCGTCGTAAGCGATGGTGAGGCGCGGATCAAGCGCGCGCAGGAGGCGGTCGATGTTGCAGAGGCGGCGCTCGCCAAAGCGGCCAAGATGCTTACCAAGCGCCGTAATGAGGCAGCGCCTCGCTTTTGCCGCGAGGCTGGCAAACAGATGGCGCGTTTGAAGATGGGGCATGCTGAGCTCGTTTGGGAGTCGAGGCCGCTGCCGCGTGAGCGCTGGAACGAGACTGGACCCACGACGTGCGAGCTTTTGTACCGCAGCGGTGCCGGCCTGACGCCGCGACCGCTTCGGCGCATCGCCTCTGGTGGCGAGCTCTCGCGCGTCATGCTTGCCTGCAAAGTCGTTTTGGGGGAGACCGACGGTGTGGATACCCTCGTCTTCGATGAGGTCGACGCAGGCGTGGGCGGTGCCGTGGCCCGCTCGCTTGCAGCGGTGTTGGCTGACCTTGCTCGTACGCATCAGGTCATCGTCGTGACCCACTTGGCGCAGGTCGCCGTGATGGGGGAGCGCCACTACGTGGTGCGCAAGGACGACGCCGATGTGCCCGAAACGCAGCTTGCCGAGGTTTCGGGCGAAGCGCGCGTGCACGAGATCGCCCGCATGCTCTCCGGCGATGAATCCGAAGCGTCCCTCACCCATGCCCGTCAGATGCTGCGAGAATCCGGTACCTGGCATGAATCGTAGACACCGGGTGTTGGCGAACCATTTTGGCGAGTCATTATTGGGCGACTGCCGATACGCGTTCATGGGTATCATGAGCTCACCAACGGGGGTGGGTGGTACTCTATGCCAATGCGCAGAAGATCTGAATCCGGGTTCTACCATGTCATGCTTCGCGGCAATGCGAAGCAAATCATCTTTGAGGATGATGATGACCGACGGAGATTTCTCGCTTTGCTGGGCTCGTCGACGCATGGCACGAGCATCTCGATCGTGGCGTGGTGTTTCATGGACAACCATGTTCATCTCGTGCTTGCTGACCCAAAAGACGAAGTCAGCGCGGCGCTTCATGATCTTGCCATGTCGTATGCTTTGTATTTCAATCGGAAGTGCCAACGCACGGGCCATGTGTTCGAAGGCAGGTTTAAGAGCCTCCCTATCGATACCGATGAGTATTTGCTGCAGGTTGTTCGCTATGTGATAAATAATCCCTTTGCAGCGGGAATCAGCTCCCTTGACGACTATCCGTGGTCGAGCTTTCCTGAATACTGTGGTCAGAAAGGTTTGACGGATGTTGGCATCGTGCTCGATATGTTTGAAAGCCCCGAGGATTTTGAGCAGTTCTGTCGTGAGGGGTCTCAGCCATATGACCGAAAGCTCGAGCACGATAGCGTTCCCGACGCGATGGCCTTGCCGGTTGCGAATCATATCGCTATGCAGCTTGGATACCGGGATGTTTCGCAGATTAGGTCGCTTTCCCGGGAAAAGCAAAGCGCATTTCTATCTAATCTAGCAGATACCGGATTGACGCATAAGCAGATTGCACGCTTGACGGGCATTTCCGCATCGACCATAAGCAGAAGAATCCGCGAAGCCGAAGCATCTCGATCTTTGTGATGTTGACCGAGGAGGGTTACCTATGGGAATCAGCGATCCGCATTTCCCCTATTGGGGGCTATCTCCTGAGGGGGGCACGAGAATCTGCTACACCGGCATGTCCGATGGGGATATTCCAAATGAGCCTCTGTGCTCGGAGACGGAAAGGGCTTTCGAGCTTCTCAAAGAACTTGCAAGCTCGGCTGAAACGCAGACACCCGGTGTCCACGAACCAGATGAATCGTAGACACCGGGTGTTGGCGATTCATTTGAGGTGATCGGCGAGGAGCTGGAGGGCGTGGCGGTAGCCGGCAAGGCCTTCTCCGGCTACGCGGGCAAAGCAGGCCATGCCGGCATACGAGACCTGCCGGAAGTCCTCGCGCTCATCCACGGCAGAGATGTGGACCTCGACAGCGGGGATGCTCACGGCTTTGAGTGCATCGAGAATGCCGATGCTCGTATGCGTGTACGCAGCCGGATTGATGACGATTCCGTCCACCGTGCCGTACGCATCCTGAATCCGGTCGATAATCGCGCCCTCGTGATTCGACTGAAAGACCTCAACATCGTCGAACCCAAACTCGCTGCCGGCCTCCTTGCATATACGAACGAGGTCATCATAGGTTTCTCGACCATAGATGTTTGGCTCGCGTATACCGACCATGTTGATATTCGGTCCGTTGATGACAAGTGCGTTCACGAGGCTCCTTCCTACCTTGATAAAATGAACCGGGTTCGTTTTATCAAACCTGCTGAGATTCGCGTGCAAGCTGTGCAATGGCGGCCCGCGCCGTGGCATCGGCCGACTCGCGCGAGGTCACAACGACATCAGCCCAGCTACGATAACGCGGCATGCGCTCTTCGGCGAGCTTCTGAACCCCGTCGCGCTGCGAGACCGGCCGTCCCTTGCTCGAAAGCTCACCAAGGGGTCGGTCGAGCATCACGATCCGGCTGTTCTGGTGAAGGAGGGGATAGTTCTCATCCCGCGTCACCACACCCCCGCCGCATGAGAGCACGATGCCGCCGCGTTTGGCAACCTCACCCAAGAGGGCAGTCTCCTCGCGTCGGAATGCGGCCTCGCCGCGCTCGGTGATAAACGTGGAACAGCTGCACCCAAGGCGCTCTTCAAGGGCCCAATCAAGATCGATGTGCTCGCGTCCGAGCTTCTGGGCGATACGCTGACCGACGCGGGTTTTACCTGCCCCCGGCATGCCGATGAGGGCGATGTTCTGCATCTCGTATCCGAGCTCGTTTGTCACGGCGGCAATGCGTTCGGCGGAGTAATCCTCGCCTGTGAAATCATGGAGCGAGCCCGCGGCTTGTGCCACGAGCATGAGGAGCCCGCCGGCCACCGGGATGCCTCGGTGCTCAGCTTCCATCATAAGCCCGGTGCGTGCAGGGTTGTACACGATGTCAACGACGGCCTCCAGGTGGGGGAGCGCATCGAGTGTGCAGGGTGCCCCAGGGCAGGACGGGTACATTCCGGCAGGCGTAGCGTTCACGGCGAGTGCGGCGTCAGCAAAGCGCGGAAGATCCTCGTAGGTCACCTCTCCGGTGCGTCCCACGGCAATCGGCTCCATGCCTAAATCTGCAAGAACCGCCATGCAGGTCGTACCGGCGCCGCCGTGCCCGCCGAAAACGAGCGCGCGCTTGCCGGCAAGCTCGAGCCGGAGCGACTGCACCAACGTTTTGAAGCCGAAGTAATCGGTATTGTCGCCGCGAAGGCGGCCGTCGGAAAGCCGGACGATGGTGTTCGCGTTGCCTAAGCGCCGGGCAGATTCGGACAGTTCATCTAGATATGGCATGACCGCTCTTTTGTAGGGGATCGTGACGTTAAGGCCTTGCCATGTGTCCTCACGCAAGAACTGCTCGACCTCGCCAGGCTCCCGCTCGAAGCGCTCGTAGCCCGTGATACCGGCAAGGAGCTCGTAGATGCGCGGGGAGTAGGTGTGCCCGAGGGTGCGGCCAAGCAGGCCGTAGCGAGGCGTATCCTCGCAACCATACGCCATCACAGCACCTCCGTGTAGCTGCCGAAGTATTTGACGCTTTCGCACACGTCATCGAGGCTGTCGAGGAGCGTGTCGAGGGGCTCGGTGCCCGCAGGGCTCTCGATATCGAAGTAGAACATGAACTCGAAATCGCGGCCGGGGATGGGGCGGCTCTCAAGTTTAACGAGGTTGATATCGAGGGCGTAGAAGCGCTCGAGCACGCGGTACAGAGATCCTGGCTCGTGTTTCATCGTGAGCATGAGCGAAGTGCGCGTAGCGCCAGGGAAGATCTGCGGCTCTGCCGAGACGACGATGAAGCGCGTGTAGTTGTTGTCGGAGTCCTGCACGTTCGATTCGAGTACATCGAGGCCGTAGAGGGCGGCGCAATCGCGCGATGAGAGGGCCGCGATATCGTTTCGAGGGGAGCGGGAGACGAACTCGGCTGCCTGAGCGGTATTCTTGAGCTCATGGGCGGTAACACCGAGCTGTTCTAGATAGTCGCTGCATTGCGCGATAGCCTGTTCATGCGAGTAGACCTCGCGTATATTCTCCCGATGCACGCCGGGGCGCGCGAGCAGGTTGTGATCGATCTTGAGGCGAAGGCTCCTTACGATGGAAAACGAGTACTCGGCGAGAAGGTCGTAGACGGCATTCACCGAGCCTGCCGTGGAGTTCTCGATAGGAAGCACGCCAAAGTCGCAGAGGCCTTCGCGCACCGCGCGGAATACGCCTTCAAAGGTGCTGAAGAACGTGATGCCGGGCACGCGGAAGAGCTTGCACGCGGCGATCTGGCTATAAGCGCCCTCGACGCCCTGGCATGCTACGCTCGCTGTGGCTGGGAAGGGCTCGCTTGCCGGCTTGAGGCTTGCGTGTGCCCGCGCGGATCGGCTTTCGCCGGTACCGCGTGCAATGATGCGCTGCTGCTCGGCCTTGTTCATGCTCATGAGGAGCGAGAAGAGCGCAACAGCTTGCGGTTGGAGGCGCTCGGGCGAGCGGCGCGCCACGTCCAGCAGCTTCTCTCGTTCCCGTGCTGGGTCGAAGACCGCTTTGCCTGAGCCGATCTTTGACTCGGCAACCTCGGCGGCGAGCTCCATCCTCTGGCAGAAGAGGTCAAGCAGCTTGTGGTCGACTTCGTCGATCCGGTTGCGCACGTCTGCTAAGTCCATGATCGTCCCTTCGGTCCAGAAAACGGCTAAAGAGCTCTGTGGCCCTGAGATTCGAGGATAAGGTCGAGAAGCGCGAGTGCGCAGACGGCTTCGGCTACGGGCACGGCTCTCGGTGCGATGCAGGGGTCGTGCCGGCCTCGAACGACAAGGTCGGCATCGCACCCCGCATCGAGGTCGACGCTTTGCTGTTTCCTCCCGATGGACGGCGTGGGCTTCACGGCCATCTGCCAGACGATGGGCATGCCGGTCGAGATGCCGCCCAAGATGCCCCCGGCGTTGTTGGTCTGCGGCACCACGTTGCCGTGGTCCATACGGTAGGGGTCGTTGTTCTGGCTTCCACGTAAATAGGCAGCTGAGAAGCCGGCCCCGAAATCAACACCCTTGACTGCGGGTATGCCGAATGCGACGCGGGCGATTCGGTTCTCGATGCCGTCGAACATTGGATCGCCGAGCCCTGCGGGCACGCCATACGCCGCGCACTCGATAACGCCGCCGACGCTATCGAGGTCGTTGCGCGCATCGAGGATGCATCCCCTCATGGCCTCCGCAGCCCCCTCATCGATGCAGGGAAAACCATGGGACCTCAGACGTGAGAGCTGGTCCTCATCAAGCTCCATATGATTGAGCGGGGTGTCGGGTATGCCCTGAGGGCCCAGGTTGGCGATGTGGGCCGCGATTCGGATTCCTCGCTGCGCGAGAGCCTGGAGCGCGATGCCGCCGGCGATACAAAGCGGTGCGGTGAGCCTTCCTGAGAAATGGCCGCCTCCCGCCACATCGTTGAATCCGTTGTAGCGGATGCGCGCAGGGTAATCCGCATGCCCCGGCCTGGGCACGCGACGCAGCTCGTCGTAATCCTGCGAGCGCGTGTTCTCGTTCTCGATAATCGCCGCAATGGGGGCTCCGGTCGTATGGCCGTCGACGGCGCCGCATAGAATACGCGCCCGGTCCGCTTCCCGGCGCGTCGTTGCCGTGGCGTCGCGACCAGGGGCGCGCCGGTCCAGGAAGTTCTGGAGCTCGTCAAGATCGAGCGGAACGCCCGCGGGCATGCCGTCAATCGAGCAACCGATGGCCGGTGCATGCGACTCCCCGAAAATGCTCACCCTGAGCGCGGTACCCAACATCGACGACATGCGATCACTCCTCGCTCAACGCTACCGAGCCGCCAAGAGCCCGATAATGCTCGAAGAACAGCGGATACGATTTGTTCACCGCTTCCGCACCATGAATCTCCACCGCGTCGGTGCAGCGCGTCGCTGCGACGGCGGCCATCATGGCGATGCGATGGTCGTTATGAGCGCACACCACCCCGCCGGAAAGTTCATCGACACCTTCGATGACAAGGTCGTCACCAACAATCCTGACCCGCGCTCCGAGGTTGCACAGCTCTTTCGTGGTCGTCTGAAGGCGATCGGATTCCTTGATGCGCAAACGCGAGCAATCGCGGATCACCGTCGTTCCCTTTGCTACCGAAGCTACGGCCGAAAGGACGGGTACCAGATCCGGCACATCGCGTGCGCTGAGCGTGAAACCATGGAGCGTGCCAGGTTGCACCGTCGCCGCGCCCGTCGAACGGCGGATGCGCGCGCCAAAGCACGAGAGGGCGGCCAGGACATTGCGGTCCCCTTGGGCCGAGGAAAGCGAAAGGCCGCTGACGGTGATGCATTCAGTGCCCATCGCACCGGCGCATAGCCAAAAAGCGGCATTGGACCAATCGCCCTCGACGGAAACGCTGCCGGGGGTGCGGTAGGGGCTTCCGTCGAGCAGGTAGCGCGTGCGCGGTTGTCCGTCGAGTGCCGCTCCCGTCTCAACGCGAACGGATACCCCGAAGGTTTCGAGCGCCTGAAGCGTGAGGGCGATGTAGGGTTTGCTCTCGATGGTCCCCGTGACTTCGATGACACTCGGCTGACCAAGAATCGGAAGCGCGAGAAGCAGGCCCGAGATGTACTGGGAGCTTACGTTGCCGGGAAGCTTGAACGTTCCCGCGCGCAGGCGCCCCTTCGTGGCGAGCGGAAGGCTGCCAAGGCCCTGAAGGTCGCATCCTGCGGCGATGAGCTCTTCGGCGAGAGGGGAGAGCGGTCGCTCTCCCAGCCTCCCGGCACCGGTGAAGGTTGCGTCTGCGCCAAGTGCGCAGGCAACGGGAAGCATGAATCGAAGCGTGGAACCAGATTCACCGCAATCGAGTGTAGCCCCAGCCAGTGCGCGCAGGATTCCGTGCTCTTGGCTCTTGGGTATGGGGTGGACGCGCAATCCCTGCTCCGCCCGCTCCACCTTTGCGCCAAGCGCTTCAAGACAGCGAATCGTTGCCTCGATATCGGCGCAAGAGGTGTTGCAGGTCACGTCGGTCACGCCGTTGGCGAGCGCGGCGGCGATGATGAGGCGGTGTGCGACGGACTTCGAGGTAATGGCGGGTACGGTGCCGGCAAGATGCGCCGGAGCGATGCGAGCGATCATCGAGAGGCTTCCTCTCCAATACGGTCGTTGTCTGCGGGTGCTTCATCTGGTACGACGGGCACGTTCGCTGCGGACGAGAGCCCGTCATAGAGGAAGTCCCTGAATTCCTGCAGGTCCATCGTCTCGATTGAACACGAGCCGATCTCGTGGGGGAGGACGACATCGATGGAGTATCCCTGCCGCTTTTTATCGTGGAGGGCTTCGGCAAAGATCTGCTCTGCGTTCCATCGGCACGAGGTGGCGAGCCCATGGCGACGAACGAGGTCTTCGATACGCTGAGGCACGGTCTCGTCACATACCCCACGCACAGCTGCCGCCCGCGCGATGATGCCCATGCCCAATGCGACGCAGTTCCCATGTCCTAGCTGATACGCTTCGAGCGCTTCGATAGCATGGCCCGCGCTATGGCCGAAGTTGAGGAGCTTCCTCAAGCCCGATTCGCGCTCATCCGCTACGACCACATCGCGCTTGATCTCGATGTTGCGTGCGATAATCGCGGCAACAAGGCCGAGATTCTGCGTAAGGAGCTCTTGGGTGAGCGGTGTCTGCTCCAGTTGGCTGAAGAGCGCGGCGTCGCAGATGACACCGTGCTTGATGATCTCCCCGCAGCCGTCGGAAAGCTGCTCAGCTGTGAGGGTGCCGAGGCAACCCACGTCGGCGATGACGATGCTCGGCTGCCAGAAGGCGCCTGCAAGGTTCTTGCCCGCCGCAAGGTCGATGGCGGTCTTTCCACCCACCGAGGAATCGACCATGGCCAAAAGGCTCGTGGGAATTTGGGCGAACCGTATGCCGCGCATATAGGTCGCTGCGGCGAAGCCGGCTACATCTCCGACCACGCCTCCGCCAAGGGCCACGACCACATCCTTGCGACCGAGTTCGTTTTCGGCAATGAACTCAAGGATTTCGATAAGAGTGTCTGCCCGCTTGTGCTCTTCCCCCGCTTCGAACATGTGGACGCACGTAGTGTAGCCCGCCTCGGCGAGGCTCTTGGTCACGATGTGCGCGTAGAGCGGCCCCACGTTCGTATCGGTGATGACGGCGGCACGCGAGCCCCTGCATGCGTCGCGAATGAGTTCGCCCGACTGCTCGAGGAGCATCGTGCCGATATGCACGCGATACGGCGACGAGCAGTTGATATCGATCGTATACATAGGAAAGCTCCAATCGAGGTGGCCGATGGCTTCGGCGTGGGCCATGCCCGTGTACCCGGGGCGCGGTGCCAGATAGATGCGCGTGGATGTTAGGCGCTTGACGCCTCGTCATCGAGCGCGCGCTTGATGCGGTCGCCTTCGGCGAGCAGCATGCGCAGCCGGTCGCGGTCACCTGCATCGAGGGCGAGGCGGTATGCGTCGAGAGCCTCGATGAGCGAAGCGATCTCTTGGGACAGGTTCTTCGCGTCGTCCATCATGAGCTCGGCCCACATGCCGGGGTTCAGGTGCGCCACGCGAGTAAGATCGCGATAGCTTCCCGCGGAAAACCCGTGGTGCGCGCGTGCCGTGGGGCTCTTCACATAGGCGTTTGAAACGACGTGCGCAAGCTGGCTCGTGAACGCGATGACGCGATCGTGCTCCTCGGGGCTCGTGACGCTAAAGCTACCGAACCCTACGGGGGCTAGGAGCGTGTGGGCGCGGTCGAGCAAGGTGAGGCGGCGGGCGTCATCGGTTTCGGGCGGAACGAGGACCATGGGCGCGCCACGGAAAAGGTCGGCGCGCGCATGCGCGAAGCCGGAGAACTGCGTGCCGGCCATGGGGTGCGTGCCCACGAACGCGAAGCCGTTCACGCGGGCAAGCTCGAAAGCGCGGGCGCAGACGGCCTCCTTCACGCCTGCGGTATCGATGACGATAGGGCCGCGTGAGGTATCCGGGTCCGAGATGCGTCCGAGTTTTTCGGCATGCTCTTCGAGCCATTCGAGGCACGCTTCAGGGTAGGCAGCGAGGATGATGAGGTCGCAGGAGGGGATGGACGCATCATCGAGTGGTGCCTCAACCGTCTCGATCATGGAAGCGTCCATCGTGTCTCGGTCGGTGTCGAGGGCATAGACCGTGGCTCCAAGCGAGCGGTAGGCACGGGCGAAGCTTCCGCCGATAAGGCCCAGGCCTACGATGCCCACGCGCATGCTGCGGCAAGCCTCATTCCGGGGTGCGTCCGCGGCGGTTATTCCCTGTTCCCGTTCCACTTGCTCCTCCTGCTGTTCTGCCATGGCCTATGCGCCCGCTTCCGGAGTAATCGCCTCACGGATGATCTGGATGCGGCGCATGACGTCGTCGAACATGTCGGGCGTGAGGGCCTGCGCGCCGTCGGACCACGCGTGGCTCGGGTCGTCGTGGACCTCGATCTCGAGGCCGTCAGCGCCCGCGGCGGTGGCGGCGAGCGCCATGGGCTCCACGTAGCGGGTGTAACCGGTCGCGTGGCTCGGGTCGGCCACGACGGGCAGGTGCGAGAGGTAGTGGAGCACGGGCACCGCGTTCAGGTCGAAGGTGTTGCGCGTGCGCGTCTCGAACGTGCGGATGCCGCGCTCGCAGAGAATCACGTTGTTGTTGCCCTCGCTCATGATGTACTCGGCTGCCATGAGGAGCTCGTCGATGGTGCCGGACATGCCGCGCTTCAAGAGGACGGGCGTCTGCGTCTTGCCAACCTCCTTGAGCAGCGGGAAGTTTTGGGCATTCCGCGCGCCGATCTGCATGACGTCGATCTTCTTGTCGAGGAAGAGCTGGACGTCACGTGGGTCCATGATTTCGGTAACGATGGGCATGTCGAGCTCGGCGCGCGCCTCGCAGAGGAGGTCGAGGCCTTCGGCTCCCATGCCTTGGTAGGCGTAGGGGCTCGTACGCGGCTTGTAGGCTCCGCCTCGAAGCATCGTTGCCCCTGCGGCCTTCACGCGTCGGGCGATGCGGATGAGGTTCTCACCCTCCACCGAGCAGGGGCCGGCGATTACCTGGAAGTTTCCGCCGCCGATCTTTACGCCAAAGCCGCAGTCCACTACGGTGTCGGTGGGGTGGAACTTGCGGTTGGCTTTCTTGAAGGGCTCAGAGACGCGCTGCACGCGCTCCACGATGTCCATGCTCTCGAGCAAGAAGGGGTCGATCTTGGTGGTATCGCCCACGAGGCCGATGATGAGCTCATCGGTTCCTTGGCTCACATGAGCCTCCAGGCCCTTCTTTTCTATCCAACTGACGAGGTGGCTAACAGCGCTCTCGTCGGCATTCTTCTTGAGGATGGCAATCATGTCGTCTCCTGGCTTTGCCGTGGTTGCGCCGGTTTTGGCGCGGGATAAGTCGTCATATTGTATACCAAGGCGAACGTATGGGCGGGCAGGGTGCGGCGCGGCATCATCTCGTTACAGAAGGTGCTGACGAGGTGCTCCTTTGGGACTTTTTGCAGGGCTGTCAACCCGTCCTTCGCGCAGGGCGGGGGCGGCCCTCTTGGTCATAAAAGGTGTACACGAGCGTCAAAACTCTTGCGTTTTAACCTGTTTTGTGACGCTCGTGTACACCTTTTGCTGCGGCGCGCCTTTCACGGCGCGCTCATCGTGCTCGCGTGTTCTATGGTTATCCCTGCAGCCGATTCAAAGTTGCCCGCGCGCTGCGTTTGGGTATAATGCATGGTGCTTCGTCCCTTTAGCTCAGTGGATTAGAGCGTCTGCCTCCGGAGCAGAAGGCCGCAGGTTCGAATCCTGTAAGGGACACCAGATTGGTCAACCCGGGCTGCTTCATGCGGCCCGGGTTTTTTCTTTACGAGAGCCTGGGGCCCTCACAGCGGTTCGCGGTAACCGGGTATCTGAGGATTTCCGCCGTGGGGATGCGATGGTTGTGCCTGATGCTGTGTTTGTCCGAGCTTTGCACGGGGCATACAATGGCACGTTAGTATTAAGAGCTTACCGCGCCCGCGTATGGGCGCGATGCATGTGCTGAACGTGTTGTGGGGAGATGCCATGGCTCAAGAAGCCGAAGAGAGAGCAGCTGGAGCCATGGGCTCGCCGGAGGATGGCCCCCTTTCCGGCCTTACCGCCTCCGAGGTGGCCGAACGCATCGAGCAAGGCCGCGTTAACGTCAATATGGAGCTCAAGACCAAATCGGTTCGAGAGCTCATTGCCGACAACCTTTTTACGCTCTTTAATCTCATCAACCTCGTTCTCGCGATCCTTGTGATCATCGCAGGGTCGTTCAAAAACCTCACCTTCCTCGCCATCGTCTTTCTCAACACGGGCATCGGCGTCGTGCAGTCGTTGCGTTCCAAGCGCATGGTGGACAAGCTCACGCTCCTTGCCACCAAGAAGGCGCGTGTCATTCGCGATGGCCGCGAGGTAGAGCTCGATCTTGACCAGATCGTGATCGACGACCTCGTCAAGCTCGGGCGCGGCGACCAGATTCCCGCCGACGCCATCGTGGTTGATGGCGAGGCGCAGGTGAACGAGAGCTTGCTCACCGGAGAGAGCGACCTCATCAAAAAGACGCCGGGCGACGAGCTCATGAGCGGCAGCTTTCTTGATTCGGGCCTCGTGTACGCGCGGGTTATCCATGTGGGCGCCGAGAACTACGTGGCCAAGATCAATAATGAGGCCAAGTATGTCAAGAAGGTCAACTCCGAGATTCTGAACACCCTGAACGTTATCGTGCGGTTTGCGAGCGTCATCATGCTGCCGCTCGGCATCGCACTCTTCATCTCGAGTCTTTCGGAAAGCTATGTGGAGGCCGGCGCGCCGGGAACGGGCCTGTGGGGCTGGTTCACCGGAGAGCTTGCGCAAGGGCACGTGCCCTCGGACGAGATTCTCTCTGTCACGGGCGCGCTTCTCGGCATGATCCCGCAAGGGCTCGTGCTTCTCACCTCGTCGGTGCTTGCCATTGCAACCATTCGCCTTGCCCGCAAGAACGTGCTTGCCCAGCAGCTCTACTGCATTGAAACGCTTGCCCGCGTGGATGTGCTCTGCCTCGACAAGACGGGAACCATTACCTCGGGGCGCATGACGGTCGAGGGCACGTATCCGCTGCCCGTTGAGGGGTCCGTTGCCCGGGACGCCGCGGGGCTCCTGCCGCGGGACGTGTCGGTGCTCGATTTCGCCCTAGCGAACGTGGCGCTCGCGACCTCTGCCGATGCCAACGAGACCTGCAAGGCGCTGCTCGATTTCTATGCCGAGAGCCAGGTGCCCGTAAGGAAGCCCGAGCGCGTGGTTCCGTTCTCGTCGGCGAAGAAGTGGAGCGGAGCATCCTTCGCGGAGGGCGCATTTGTTATGGGCGCGGCGCAGTTCGTGCTTGCGCCTGCGGAGTTCGCTGAAGTTGAGATGCGCGTCGCAGAGCTGGCGAGCACCTGCCGCGTGCTCGTGGTGGCGCATGTGGACGGCTTTACCGAAGACGGGGAGATGGTTGGCACCGCGCGCCCCGTGGGCTTTGTGACCATTCGGGATGAAATCCGTACTTCAGCGGCTGAGACCATCGGATACTTCTGCGAGCAGGGCGTAGAGCTCAATGTCATCTCGGGCGACGACCCGCGGACCGTCTCGAGTATCGCGCAGGTCGTTGGGGTTCCCGGTGCGGATGCCTATGTGGATGCCACCACGCTCGATACTCCCGCAAAGATTGATGCCGCGGTAGATCGCTACCACGTGTTCGGCCGCGTGACGCCTCAGCAGAAGCGCGAGCTCGTACAGGCGCTCAAGCGGCGCGGCCACACCGTCGCCATGACGGGTGACGGCGTAAACGACGTACTCGCTCTTAAAGAGGCCGACTGCTCCGTGGCGATGGCCGCGGGTTCCGATGCAGCCCGCAACGTCGCCGAGATCGTGCTCGTGGACAATGATTTCGCGAGCATGCCCGCCGTGGTCGCCGAGGGTCGCCGTGCAATCAACAACCTCCAGCGCTCTGCTGCGCTTTTTCTCACCAAGACGCTCTTCTCCATGGGGCTCGCGGCGATCTGCATCGCCTTTCCCCCATACCCGTTCCAGCCAATCCAGATGACGCTCATCAACTTCTTCTGCATCGGCTATCCCGGCTTCGTGCTCGGTCTCGAGGCGAACAAGGCGCGCGTTGAAGGAAGCTTCCTCGTAAACGTTATCAAGCGCGCGCTTCCCGCATCGATTTCCGTTGTCGTGGCCGCCTGCCTGTGCATGATGGGAGCCGCCTTTGCCGGGCTCGATAACCGGACGCTTTCCACCATGTGTCTCGTCACGACGAGCGTCATAGGCTGCTGCCTCATCTTCCGCATCTCCCAGCCGTTTACGCTCCTCCGGCGTCTTCTCTTCGCGTCGATCGTTTCCGGTCTGGTGATTGGCGTGGTGGCGTTCCCCGACTTCTTCTCCATCGCCCGGCTCTCGCTTGGCCTCGTCGTCTATCTCGTGATCATTGCCTTGGCCTGTAGCCTCCTATTCATGAAGCTCGCTGGCGCCATGGACGCTCAGGCTCCTAAAACCACCAGGCTCGCGACGGGCTTTGGCCGCGGCGTCAGAGTCACGCGCCGGCGCAGGGGAGTGCCGCAGGTGACTTCGACCGGTTCCACCGCTCGCCGAGTGATCACGCGCGCCTACGCATCCATGACGCGCCATCAAGAGCACCGCGCGCTCGAACGGGCGGAGTCGCATGCCGAGGAGGCGTTGGGCGATTCGGGTTCGTCCCGTTCGGCCGCGCCGGAACCTTCAGATTCACGCGAGATGCATCGTGCATCTGAATGCGCGCACGAAAGCGCTCGCCCGCGTGGTGTGAAGGGCGCGAGGAGCTCCTCGGGTGTTTCTGTAACAAAATCGGCTTCGGGCATTCGCGTGAAGATGCCCGCGCGCAGACGCGGTAGGATGGGAAACGGCCATACCCCTACCTCCTGATGGGAGCAGCATGACAAGCTCGCAAGAACCGCGCTTCGCGGAAAAGGCCCTCCTCGTCGACGGGACTGAGTACCGCTATTTCGATGTTTCCGAGGTGCCGGGAAGCGAAGCGCTGCCCGTGAGTCTGAAGATCCTTCTCGAGAACGTCTTGCGCTGTGCGCGGACGCCCGATGAAGCGCGCGTGTTCGCCAGCCGCATCGTCGAAGCTGGCCGGGATGGCCGCTCGGGCGAGGAGATCGAGTTCATGCCGGGGCGCGTGCTCTTCCAGGACTTCACCGGCGTGCCCGTTTTCGTCGACTTCGCCGCGATGCGCGATGCAGCCTCTTGCCGCGGCGCGGACCCCACGCTCGTCAACCCCCAAATTCCCTGCGTCCTTGTCGTTGACCATTCGGTTACCGCCGATGTCGTGTCCTGCAGCGAGGCTGCGCGTGAGAATGCTCGCATCGAGGCGGAGCGCAACGCAGAGCGCTTCTCGTTCCTCAAGTGGAGCGCCGAGAGCTTTCAGAACGTCTCGATCGTGCCCCCGGGGCGCGGCATCTGCCACCAGCTCAACATCGAGCGTTTCTGCACGGTAGCCATGAGCGGTGCCGCTCCCGATGGTAGCTTGTGCGCTTATTTCGATACGCTCGTTGGCACGGACTCGCATACGCCCACGGCCAACGGCATGGGCGTACTCGGTTGGGGCGTGGGCGGCATCGAAGCCGAGGCCGCGGCTCTGGGCCAGCCCATCACCATGATGGTGCCGGCCGTCGTTGGGCTTCGCCTCACCGGCGAGCTTCGAGCGGGTGTGAGCGCCATGGACGCTGCACTTTCGTTTGCCGAGCTGCTGCGCTCGCGTGGTGTGGTGGGCAAGATCGTGGAATGCTTCGGGCCCGGCGTTGCCTCGCTCACCGCTACGCAGCGCGCGACGATCGCCAACATGACTCCCGAGTACGGCTGCACCGCCACCTTCTTCCCGCCTGATGCCGTTACGCTCGACCAGCTTGGCACCTTTGGCCGCACTAAAACAGAGCGCTCGCTGGCCCGAGCATATCTGGAAGCCCAGAACCTGCTCGCCGATACAGCAACCCCGGTCTTTTCGGAGATCATCGACTTCGATCTTGGTTCGGTCGAACCGTCGCTCGCCGGGCCCTCTAGGCCCCATGATCGGCTCGGCGTGGCCGGACTTCAGGCCCGCTTCAGGGCATCGCTGGCGGAGCACGGCCGGCATGCGGGAGGCCGCTTCGAGGTGTCATTCGGCGGGAAGACACATGCTCTGGGCCATGGCGCCATCGGCATCGCTGCGGTCACCAGCTGCACGACGGCGACCGATCCCGATATGATGCTCGCCTGCGGCCTTGTTGCACGCCGCGCGGTAGAGCTTGGCTGCAGGCCGGTTCCCTGGGTGAAAAAGGTGCTCGCTCCGGGTTCGCATGCGACGACCGAGCTCTTGGCGCGCGCAGGCCTTCTTGAACCGTTGGCTGAGCTTGGGTTTACGACGTGCGGCTGGGGCTGCATGAGCTGCATCGGCAATTCTGGGCCCCTCTTCGACCCCATGCATCGCATCGCGGGCGAGTGCGAGCTGGTGAGCGTGCTTTCCGGTAATCGGAACTTCGAGGGCCGCATCTCGCCGGACATCGTTCAGAACTATCTCTGCGCGCCCGCTCTCGTTGTCGCCCTTTCGCTCGCGGGTACGGTCGACATCGACCTTGAGCGCGAGCCTCTGTGCACCGGAGCGCAGGGACCCGTCATGCTCGCCGATCTCATGCCTGATGCGAGCGAGGTCGAGCAACTTCGACGCTCGCTCGTGAGCCAAAGCTTGTTCCAGGGCTCCGATGACGATCTATTCCGCGGGGATGAGTCGTGGAGCGCGCTCAATGCGTCGCGTGGGGAGACCTTCTCGTGGGATGATGCCTCTACCTACGTTCGCCGGCCCACGTTTTTGGACGACGCGCTGCGCTCTGATTCGATTGCTATCGAGGACGCCCGTTGCCTAGCCCTTCTCGGCGATTTCATCACCACTGATCATATCTCTCCTGCGGGCGCCATCGACCCCTCGTCGTCTGCGGCGTCCTATCTCCGCGCGCACGGCGTCGATGATGCCGACTTTAACACCTACGGCGCCCGCCGCGGTAACCATGAAGTCATGATGCGGGGCACCTTCGCGAACATCCGTCTCAAGAACAAGCTCGTTGAGCGTACGGGAGGTTGGACCGTCGACCCGGTGACGGGCGAAGAGGCGACAATCTTCGATGCCGCCGAGTCTGCGCGCCGTGCTCACCATCCGCTCGTCGTTATCGCGGGCAAGATGTACGGATCGGGTTCATCGCGCGACTGGGCTGCGAAGGGCCCGGCGCTTCTCGGCGTTCGCGCTATCATCGCCGAGAGCTTCGAGCGCATTCACCGGTCGAACCTTATCGGCATGGGCATCCTTCCACTCGAGTTCATGCCGGGCGAGGGGGCAGAGACGCTTGGGCTCACCGGTCTCGAGACCTTCTCCATTGGGGCCGTCTCGCTTGCGCAGGGGCTGCCTGAACCCATGACCACAAGCGTGCGCGCCCGCGCCGAGGACGGTACCGTTATCGAGTTTTCCGTGCGCGTGCGCGTGGATACGCCCACCGAGGGCGCATATCTTGCAAGCGGTGGTATCCTACCGTATGTCCTCGACGGTCTCGTGTCTCGCCGCGCGACCGCCCCTTCATCCTAAAACGCACCCTGTAACGCACTACCCACAAGGAGGACGAATTCCCGGTGATTTGCCCGCACTGCCTCAAGACGATTGACGACGGCGCGACCGTTTGCCCCCATTGCCATGCCGAGGTGACTTCCGACGCTGCCCGGCCGCGGCTCGTGTTCTGCGACGGGTGCGGCGCAAGGCTTTCTCCCCATGACCGCACGTGCCCTAAATGCGGTCGTCCGGCGCCGGGTATTCTCTCCACGGCTGCCTCGGCGTCCGATCTTGCAGCCGGAAAGACCGCAAGCTTTCCGCGCCTCACGCAGGCGGCGATCGAGGCTGAGCTTCCGCATGCTGAGCCGGTCACTGCGAGAAGCGTGCTCAATGATTCCCTCGACCCTTGTGCGACCAACGTGCTCGATCGAAACCAGCTTGACGCCCACCTCGGCGCCAAGGGCCGTTCGAACGATGCGGATCCCTACCACAAGCGCAAGCGTCCCATCAAGGCGATCGTGCTTTCACTCCTGTGCATCGCACTTGTAGGTGGTGGTGCCGCCTTCGTGGCGCTCGACCCCTTGGGTGTGATGCCATCGGTCTATGCGTGGGTTCAGCAGTCTGCGAGCGATATGTTTCCGAGCCGCGCGGGCATGGGCGGATCATCGAGCACCGAAGACCAGCAAGCAGAAGATGCCGAAGGCGATTCCGCGGACGATGCGCAGACAGAGCCGCTCCAGGACGAGGCTCTCTCCGATGCCGCTGCCTTTGAGCGCCTGAGTGCGGCCTATGATGCCATCGTTGCGATCAATGGGGGAGAGCGGTTTGCCGACGCCATCGATTCGTTCAACGCCTCGTACCTCTCGTCGAGTCTCTCTGCTCGCCAGCAGGCCTCGACCGGTGCCTACGATTTGCGTGAAGAGCTTCAAACCATCATGGACGACCTTGACTGCATGCAGCTTGCCGAAGGCTCTGCCTATGAGGAAGACCGCGCTAACGTGCGTCAGCTCGCCGCATGGATGTATGAACGGATTGACGCCATCTGCGCCTCTTGGGACGTCTCGCTCAGTTATCCAGATGGCGAGCGCATGTCCCAGCATCAAGACGAGATTTTGAAGCCCATGCGCGCGGCGGGAAACACGGCACGCGATAACTACTACGCCCATGTCTCGGAGTGGGAGCCCGAGGAGAAGTAACCTCGCGCGCGATCAAGGCTGGTGAGTATCTCGGTCCCGGCCGCGGTTCAATGAGCTTTCAGAGCATTCAGCCCGCTCCGGCGGCTACTTTGTCAAAAGGATGAAGTGCGCAGGTTCTTGCTAGAATATTCTCGATTATGACGATACTGCGGAAGGAACGAGATGTTTGGATTCGCTCAGCCTGAGCTGCATACTCCTGAATACGACGTTATGGGCGATGAAGTGGCCGTATTCGAGACGTCGAAGGGTACCGTCCGCGTCCGACTCGATGGCGAAGGCGCTCCCATACACGTAGGCAACTTCTGCGAGCTCGCCACGATGGGGTTCTACGACGGGTTGAAGTTCCATCGTTACGTTCCGGGATTCGTTATCCAGGGCGGCGATCCCAACACGCGCGACATGTCCGGCGAGGATGTTGCGGCGGGAAAGCCTGGGCCCGACGGAATGCCTGGCACCGGCGGTCCCGGCTGGCGCATCAAGGCTGAATTTGCATCCAATCCCCGCAACAGCCATGTTGACGGTGCGCTCGCCATGGCGCGCTCCCAGCATCCTGATTCCGCTGGGTCGCAGTTCTACTTCTGCCTTGGCCCGCAGCATAATCTTGATTCCGGCTACACCGTGTTCGGCACCACGATCGAAGGGCTCGACGTTATCGGCCAGCTGCGCGCGGGGGACGAGATCCGCCACATCGAGATCGTCCACGAAGCCGTCTAGTCCGCCGCATCATCGAAGGAGAATCCCGTGAACGCAGAATTGCTCGAGCGTGCCCGCGCCGCTTATCGCGCAGGCGATTTTTCCACTGCTGCACAGATGTTTTCCGCCTGCAAGGAGAACTCGGAGGTTGCTGGCGAGGTCGATCACCTTCGCGGTAACTCCCTTATGAAGCTCGGCTTGGCCCGCGAGGCGGCATCTGCCTATGCGCTCGCCCTGAACGACGCTGCTTATGGCAAGCGCGGCGCGCTTCTTACGAATGAGGGCAAGGCTCTTTCTGCCATCGGCGATAACGAGGGCGCCGTCCGGTGCTTCACCGAGGCGCTCCAGGACAGCACCTATGCCACCCCGTACAAAGCGCAGCTCGGCCTTGGCCGGGCGCTCCTCGCTTTGGACCGCGTTGCCGAGGCGGGCACGGCGTTTCGCCAGGCGGCGATCGACGGCGCGAACCCTGCGCCCGCGTCTGCCCTTGCCCAGCTTGGTGACTGCTTCGTGAAGCTCGGACGTCCGGGAGACGCCATCGAATCGTTCCGCACGGCGCTCGATTTTGCCGGCCCTCGTGACGACGCGCGTTCGATCAACGCAGGGCTCGGATGCGCCTACGCCGCCTCTAACCGGCCCACCGAGGCGCTCGAGGCGTTCCGTCAGGCCACGGCCGATGGGCTTTATCAGCTCACGCCCGAGCAGGAGGAAGCGCGCGGCCGCGCACAGGATGCGCTCGACGCTGCCTCTGCCCGCAATGCGATGGCGCCTGCGGGTGCTTCCGGGCTCGATAACACGATCGACCCGCTCGACCCCCTCGGTAAGTCCGGTGCGCTCATGCCCGATCCCTCCGACACCGGCTTCTTCAAGATGACCGAGGCCGAGATGATCCAAGAGGACAAGCGCCAGATGAAGATTCGCCGCAAGCACCGTCATACGGGGCTCAAGGTCTTCATCGTCTTCCTCGTTCTGCTCGTTATCGCTGCTGGCGGCCTTGCCTTCGCCTATACGCGCGGGCTCGGCTTCCCCTCGCAGCAGGATGCCCTGAACGGTCTTTTCGACGCTGCCGCTAACGAGGGCGATACGAACGCCTATCTCGCCTCAGGCCTCTCTGATGCGGCCAAGGCGTCGATCGTCTCGTCGATCCCCGATGGCGCGACCGCTACGATCACCAACATGGACCAGTCTATGACTGAGTCGACGGCTCTTGTTACGGTCGAGCTTCCTTTGGGCGGCACCCCTCAGTACGATGTGACCTTCGTGCGCAGCGACAACCATATCGGTTGGGTGGTGAGCTCCTTCGATCTCCATTACGATGAAGACACCTCCGCTTCCGATTCGGCCTCTTCGTCTGATACCACTGCCGAGACCGATGCCGCATCGAGCTCCACGGTAGATACCGCGCAGGGTTCGGCTTCCGATGGATCGAGCGCCGCTGCGGAGTAAGCATCGCGCTCTTGTGGTGTTTGACGAGATACGTCTGCCGCCATCATCGGTTGGTTGATGAGTGGGCTACACTTTGACCAGATTCGCGCGTGTGCGCCGTTCGAGCAATGTGATAAGGGGAAACGTTGTTTTCTTTGATGGATATGCTGTTTGGCCAGTATGCAGGCGACCTCGCCATAGACCTGGGCACCGCCAACACGCTGGTCTCCGTTCGCGGGAAGGGTATCGTGATACGCGAGCCCTCCGTCGTTGCGATCGATAAGAATGATGACCGCATCCTCGCGGTTGGCATCGAGGCGAAGCGCATGCTCGGCCGCACGCCGGGCAATATCGTGGCAGTGCGCCCGCTCAAAGACGGCGTCATCGCAGACTTCGATGTCACCGAGGCCATGCTTCGCTACTTTATCGACAAGGCTTCCGATAAGCGCTACCCGTGGACTCCGCGTCCGCGCGTGGTGGTGTGCGTGCCGTCGGGCGTTACCTCGGTCGAGAAGCGCGCGGTCTTCGAGGCCACCATGTCGGCCGGCGCGCGCCAGGCCTATCTCATCGAGGAGCCGATGGCTGCGGCCATCGGTGCCGACCTCCCTGTTGAGGAGCCTACGGGTTCGATGGTCATCGATATCGGTGGCGGTACGACCGAGGTCGCTGTCATCGCAATGGGCGGCATCGTCGTCTCGCAATCTATTCGCGTTGCCGGCGATGAGTTCGACCAAGCGATTCTCTCTCACGTGCGCGATGCCTACAACCTCGCGATCGGCGAGCGCACCGCTGAGGACATCAAGATCAAGGTCGGTTCCGCCGTGCCGCTCAAAGACGAGCTCGACGTTGAGGTCAACGGCCGCGATGTGATCACCGGCCTGCCCAAGACGGTTCGCATCGAGAGCGAGGAGATTCGCCGCGCGCTGCAGAAGCCGCTCGAGGAGATGGTCAAGGCCGTGAAAGACGCGCTCGACGCCACCCCGCCGGACCTCGCCTCGGACCTCATGTACTATGGCATCCTGCTCACGGGCGGCGGCGCGCTCCTGCGCGGCCTCGACGTGCTTCTCCGCGATGAGACGGGCGTCTCGGTCAACGTGAGCCCTACGGCGCTCGATAACGTGGTCAATGGCTGCGCGCGCGTCCTCGAAGCCAATGCCTTCGATGGCGGGTTCGTCCAGAGCAACGCCTAAGGGGGAACATCGTTCGTGCCGCGCTCGCAGGGGTTTTCCACCAGCCTGAACAATCTCAGACAATCGACGGGGCTGCGCCCCGTCATTGTTCTGTGCGTCATATCGATCCTGCTCCTCACGTTTTACATCCGTGAAGGGGAATCTGGCCCCATCCATGGGGTACGCTCCGTGGTGACCACGATCACCAGCCCGGTGCGCTACGCCGGCTCGGTTGTCGCTTCCCCCTTCAACGCACTCGGCAACGTCTTCTCGAACCTCACCGCCTCCCAGGAGACGCTCTCCGATCTCAAAGCGCAAAACGAGGAGCTCACTGCTCAGGTTGCCGAACTTTCGGAGGCCCAGGAGACCGCCTCGCGGCTTGAGAGCCTCCTTGGGCTGCAGTCGACGTACAATCTCGAATCCACGGCCGCTCGCATCATCGGCGAATCGAGCGATGCATGGTCGCGTACGGTGACCATCGATAAGGGTTCCGCCGATGGTTTTGCCATCAATATGCCCGTCTGCAATTCTGCGGGCGTTATCGGCCAGATTATCGAGGTTTCCGCCAATACCTCTACCGTTCGTCTTATCACCGACGAGAATTCCGGCGTCTCGGCCATGGTTCAGAGCACGCGGGCACAGGGCATCTTGCAGGGCCAGCCCGACGGCACCCTCCGCTTGGAATACGTCACCACCGATGCGGATGTGCAAGAGGGCGACATCATCGTCACCTCGGGCATCGGCGGGGTCTATCCCAAGGGGCTCCCGCTCGGCACCGTCTCTACGGTGGTTCGCGAGGAGAATGCTACCTACTACACTATCACCGTCACGCCCGCCTCATCGGATACGGAGAACAACGAAGAGGTTCTCGTGATCACTTCGCTTACCTCTGATCAGCAGGCGAGCGATGAAGAGGTGGCGCAGGCCAACGATGCGCCGCAGGGTACGTCGCGCACATCTGGCTCAGGCTCCCCTGGATCTTCTGGATCCACAGACAACTCTGGCTCCAGCAGCGGCGGCGATGGAGACGGTTCCGGCTCCTCTTCGGATGGGGAGTAGGTGAGCGCCATGGATTTCCGTGATTCGGGCCCGAGCCAGCGCTCGCTCGTCATACTTGCAGTCGTCGCCTGCGTGATTCAGGTAGCGCTCTCACCCCAGATTTCCATCTTTGGCGGGCGCTTCAACGCCATGCTGGTGCTTGCCGGCACCCTTGCGCTCACGGGAAACGCCCCTCGCGCGGTGTACGTCGGGTTCTTCGCGGGCCTGTTCTACGACCTTACCGCATCGGTGCCCGTAGGCCTCATGACGCTGCTGCTCACCATCGGGTCGTTTGCGCTCTCCCATGTCTCCAATGCAGGCACCACGGGTTTCTCGGGCACGTCGATTCGTCTCTTCTTTGTGTTCTCGATCGTCGTGTGCCTCGCCAACGGCATCGGTCTTCTGCTCTTAGGGTACGAGGGAGATATTCTCATCTCGCTCGGTGCCCACGGACTCATGTCCGCGTTGCTGAGCTGCGCGCTCGCCGTACCCTTCCTCATGGTTGCTGGAAGTGCCAACCAAGGGCGCGGGGGCTTCACCGCTAAGGGGAAGAGCGGAACGCGCTTTAAATCGTCTTCTTCGGGCAAGCGATTGCGAAACCTGCGCTAGGGGGTGTGAGGAATGGATGCCCAGCTTGTCGTCATCATAGCCGGCGCCGTCCTCGTCGCCGCCATCATCGGGTCGCTCCTTATCATGAGGGGCTACTCGGGCAAATTCACGTTCGATACCAAGAACGGCACCAAGCCAAAGGCCTCCGAGGGCGAGGGCAATACGCAGGGGCTTGCCTATAAGGGAAGGTTTACCCTGCTTGCCGTAGGCGTTGGCGCGATGTTCGCAACACTCATCTCCAAGCTCTGGAGCATGCAGATGGTGAGCTCGGATTATTATGACGAGCTTGCTGTAAGCAATCGCACGAGAACCGTGACCACATCCGCCCCTCGCGGCCGCATCCTCGACCGCAACGGGGTTGAGCTCGTGCGCAATCGCGCCTCGCTCGCGGTGACCGCGTATCGCGATCTTGCCGACGACCCCGTTCTCGTTCGCCACTTGGCAAATGTCTTGGGCATGCCCTATGTGGCCGTTCGCCGTAACATCCAGGACAATACCGAGGGTGCGCAGGCCCAGCATACGATCGCGACCGATGTGCGCCGCTCGACCGTTGCCTACATCCAAGAGCACGCTGGCGAGTTCACGGGTGTCTACGTTGCCGATCGCACGGAGCGTGAGTACCCTTACGGCACCCTCGCTTGCCATGTGCTCGGATACACCGGCACCATCACCTCCGAGCAACTCCAGGAGCAGGAGGAGGCCGAGCAGACCGAGGGCAGCATCGAATACCGATCCGGCGACGTGGTGGGCCAGGCAGGCGTCGAGAGCCGCTACGAGCGCTTGCTTCAAGGCATTCGCGGTGAGCAGACGGTGACGATCGATGCTTCCGGCAACGTTACCGGACAGGTTGGGGAGGTACCTGCGCGCGCAGGCTCCGATATCCGCCTCACCATCGACGTGAATATTCAGAAGGCTTGCGAAGACGGTCTGGCGTACGCCATCGAGGTTGCGCATCGGGCTGGCTACGGCAACGCGCAATGCGGCGCCTGCGTGTGCCTCGACTGCACGAACGGCGAGATCCTCGGCATGGCGAGTGCGCCCACCTTCGATCCATCGGTTTTCGTTGGCGGCGTCTCGTCTGACATCTGGTCGCAGCTCAATAGCGAAGAGTCGCAAAACCCGCTGCTCAACCGTGCGGTTGGTGGTCAGTACATGTCCGCCTCGACCATCAAGGCGTTCTCCGCGCTCGCCGGGCTTGAGTATGGCATCTATTCGTCTTCCCGAACGACCAACTGCACTGGTTGGTGGACGGGCAACGGCGAAGCGTACGGCAAGTACTGCTGGAACCACAGCGGCCATGGTCCGTTGAACCTTAGAAACGGCATCGTGTACTCATGCGACCCGGTCTTCTACGACATCGGCCACGATTTCTACTACGACGAGGAGAATCCCGAGGGTTTGCAGGAGATGTTCCGTCGCTGGGGCCTTGGTTCCAAAACCGGTGTTGACCTGCCGAGCGAGGCCTCTGGTCGCGTGCCCGATGCTGAATGGAAGAACGAGTACTTCTCAAGTTATTCGGATGAGGACCGTGCTTGGAACCCGGGAGACATGACGAACATCGTTATCGGCCAGGGCGATATCTTGGTCACCCCGCTGCAGATGGCTACGGGGTACGGTGGCATCGCCATGAACGGCTTGGAATACACGCCGCACGTCTTCCTCTCTGCCGTCGCACGCGATGGCGAGGGCGATGCCTATCTCTACAACGAGTCCGGTACTAAGGAGCGCCTGACCGCCGAGGTGAACGACCAGAGCGAGCTCGATCTGGTACACGACGCACTTTAAGGCGTCATCTATGAGGAGACCCCGAGTACGACGGCGCACTTCACCAATCTGCCGGTACGCGTTGCCGGCAAGACCGGAACGGGCGAGAAGTCGGGTGAGGATCCCTACTCCTGGTTCATCGTGTACGCCCCGGCCGATGACCCGAAATACGTTGTTGCAAGCTTGGTCGAACAGGGCGGGTACGGCGCCACGACCTCGCTGCACGCCGTGCGCCACGTTCTGGGCGTGATCTACGACTCGCCCGACGACGCTGCCGTCTCGTTCAGCGATACGACCCGCTAGGAAGGAGGAACCATGCCTGCTGGATCTCATGCAGCGCCTCGCGGCAAAGACAGCCTGTCGCGCGTGAACAAGACGTTGAGCTCGGCAAGGAGCTCCTTCCGCTCCCAGGTCCATCTTGGTGTCCTCGTCGCGTGGGTCGGCCTTCTGCTCTTTGGCACCGTTGTCATCTGGACGGCGTCGCTCTCGATAGCGGATGCATCTTTTTCGCGCCACCTGCTCGGCATCGGCATCGGCGTCGTCCTCGCGTTCCTCACCTGGCGGTTCGTCGACTTCTCCAATCTTCAAAACCTCTCGACCGTGCTTTTGGTCATCGATATCGTCTTGGTGTTCCTGCCCAACGTACCAGGCCTTCAGTACAGCGCCATGGGCATGACGGGCTGGATACGCATCCCGTTAATCAACCTTACCTTCCAGCCCGTCGAGCTCGTGAAAGTCGTGACGATCTTTTTCATGTCGGCGCTTGGGGCGCAGTACCATGGCAAGATCGACACGCTCCGTGATTACGTCAAGCTGTGTGGCATGCTCGCGATACCCTTCGCATGCGTCATCATTCAGGGCGACCTGGGAAGCGGCCTCGTCGTGTTCGTTTCGGGAGCCATCGTGATCATGATGAGCGGAGCGCGCAAGGAATGGGTTCTCATGACCCTTGCGCTCATCATCGGACTCGTCTCGCTCATGCTCGCGACCGATTCCATCATCGACGGCGTTCTGGGGGATAGCCGCTCATTTATCAAGAACTACCAGATGAACCGCCTGCTCGTGTTTCTCGATCCCGAGGCCGATACCTCCGGTGCGGGGTACAACCTGCAGCAGTCCCTCATCGCCGTAGGCTCGGGAGGGTTTTTCGGCAAAGGGATAGGCAATGCGACGCAATCCACCTCGGGCTTCCTGCCCGAGGCGCATACCGACTTCGTGTTCGCCCTGCTCTGCGAGACCTTCGGTTTTGCCGGCGCCTTCGTGCTCCTCGCTCTCTTCGCCCTGCTCATGTTCTCAACCATTCGCATCGCCATCAAATGCGAATCGCTCTTCTATCGCCTCGTGTGCGTTGGGTTCGTTGGCATGTGGCTGTTCCAGATTTTTGAGAACATCGGCATGTGCATCGGGCTTATGCCCATCACGGGTATTCCGCTGCCATTCATCAGCTTCGGATCTTCGTCTATGATTGTCCAGTGCTTGATTATCGGCATCATCCAATCGATCTGGCGTCGCAGGGGCGCCCGATAAGCGGTTTGGGAAGGTATGGGACGTGCGATGAGGCTACCGATCGATGCGCTTGCCCAGGCGCTTAAGCTGGGTGCATCGGCAAAGAAGGATTCCGATACGCCGGTGCGCGTGGCGGTCTACGTTGACAGCTCCGCGTCGCCGTTCGTCATCGAGACGGTGCGCGACGCACTCGTTCCGCAGACGACGTCTGCTCTCGTACGTGTGGAGCGCTTGGGTGGAGCGCCGATCGAGGTTCGCGCCGACACCGACGTCGTACTTGTTCTTTCGTGCGGGTCCGAGCGTCTTCAGCCCGCTGTGCAGGAGATGCTCGTGGCGGGTGCCCCGGTCGCCGTGGTTGCCG